>QHYO01000180.1:0-19247 GCA_003224135.1 Acidobacteriota bacterium
CGCAAAGTGGAACGGATGCGGGTCTGTTTTGAGCGAAAAGCCCGCCCATTTTCTTGCAGCTGACCCGCGCCCGTCCGCCACGACAATTAAGCGGGCGAAAATTCGCTCTTCCCGCCCGTTGTTCGCCACCATCACGGATGGATTTGCCCCAGGTTGGACATTCGTCACGCTCACCCCTCGCCGCACTTCAGCGCCGGCGCTTTCCGCCTCCTGCAGCAAGGTTTCCTACATCCCCGGGTGAAAGAACGACACTCCTGCCAGTTGCAGGGCAGTCGTTTCAATGAGGTTGCGAGGCCCGAAACCCATCTCAACAAACGGAATTGCTGTACCGCACGAATTCAGCAGCGCAGTTTCGATGCCCAGCTCCTTCGCCTCGGCCACTCCTCCAGGTCACGATGTATTCCCCTCGCACGCGGTCCTTGAATTGTGTTTCCTTTTCCAGGATCAGAACACGCACACCCTTCTTGGCCATAGCGCCCGCAAACGCGGAAGCGCCCAGACCTCCACCCACCGTCACGATTTCAAAGGAAGGGGAATGCATGGCTAGCTCCTTCGCGGGTCCGTCTCCCAGGGAAGCCGTCACTTCTGCAGGGATGGGCTCTCGCCTAATGCGGCGATGCTATCAGAAGCAAAGTTACGGCGGAAAGAAGAGATGTTGCTAGAAAACTTCGGGTTCATCCACGGGACAAAGAAAGATGGCGCAATCCGTTTATTACAGGCGGCGACAGAACACAACCTCTGTGTATATCCTTCTGTCGATTCCGACCCGCTGTTCGACAAGATTCGCGATTCGACAGAGTTCAAGGCAGTGCGGCAGGCATCGACTGCCAGAAGAGATTCGCTCCGTACGCTGAAATTGAGATTCAGTAGGCTGGACGTGAATTCGAAACGACAGGCTTGCGAGTTCTGGCGGCAAGCGTACTGCAGACTAGGCAATTAAGATCGCCAAAAAGCAAATTCGGATGGTTGCAGGGCTTCAGAAAGTCTTGAAAGCAAAGAGAATTTGGTCGCGGCTGGATTTGAACTACAGACAAATTCAACCTGCTTGGCCGGAAGGAATAGTCCAGGAAAAGGCAAAACTGGAGCCGGGAGCCCGGATAGCACGGCGCGTGTATATCGCTTTAGCCTTCATCTGGGGCCGTAATGTTTATTACTCGCTTACAATGATGGCAAGATTGTGGGTTCTACCCGCTCGGACTAGCCTCGAGACTCATCCGCGAGAGGAGATGCGGTCGAGGATTCGCGTCTTGCTGCGATCGATTCTACAAACGTAAACTGCGGCGGGATTCAGGAGAAGAACTATGCCAGGGACGAAGCAAGTTCGAGATTCAGTCTTGCAAGCGATTGGGAATACGCCGGTGGTACGGCTGCGGAAGGTCGTATCGCAGTCTATGGGCGAGGTTCTGGTGAAGCTGGAGTACTACAATCCTACCGGCTCTTACAAAGATCGCATGGCGTTGGCAATGATTGAAGGGGCTGAAGCGCGCGGAGAGCTGAGGCCGGGCATGCGCGTGGTCGAGTGGACAGGAGGAAGCACTGGATCGTCGCTGGCAATGGTCTGCGCGATCAAGGGATATCGCTTCACGCCAATTTCCTCGGATGGATTTGCGGACGAAAAGCTCCGGACGATGCGTCTTTTCGGCGGGGACCTGGAGATTTTTCCGGCCGAGGGCGGCAAACTTGTGCCAGAGCTTTACCAGAGGATGAAACGACGTGCGGAAGAATTGGCACAGCAGCCGGGCACGTTCTACACAGACCAATTCAACAATACGGATGCGCTTCGCGCTTACATGGGAATCGGGAAGGAACTAGTCGAACAGGCGGGCACCAGTCTAACCGCGTTTTGTGGCGGAGTGGGCACGGCCGGGATGATCATGGGCGTGTCGCGCGCGCTTAAAGAAGCTGGATGCAAGGCGCGTATCGTGGCGCTTGAGCCGGCATCTTCGCCGGTGCTCACTACGGGGAAAGGAGGTCCACACCGCGTCGAGGGGATCGCCGCAGGCTTCCGGCCGCCGCACTTGAAAGAGGGCGAGTACGATGAAGCGCGCACCGTGGAAGAAGGAGCCGCGCGCGAGATGGCGCGACGCCTGGCGAAGGAGGAAGGAATATTCGCGGGGACCTCCTCCGGCCTGAACATCACCGCCGCGCTGCAACTGGCCCAGGAACTGGGGCGAGGCAGTATCGTCGCAACGGTCGCAGTCGACACTGGATTTAAGTATCTCGCAGGGGACCTTTACCGAGAATAGTGTTGGTCACGGAGGGATCGGTTGAAAATCCAGACGTGGGGCGTCAAGGAGTTCGTTTTTTTCATTCCGCCCGGAGAGTCCGATCCCGATGCCAACTGTTGACGTCAGCAAAGTCGCCGCGTTCCTGAACCTCGACGAGCGGCGCGTCCAGCAGCTCGTTAAAGAGGGAATGCCGAGGGAATCGCGCGGGCAGTATGACCCGATCAAAATGCGCGCATTTTTATATCCGGTTTCTGCAGCACGCCCTCGAAAAGAAATCCGTCCCTACTCTCGACGGAGGATTCGTTGGCGAGCGCGAGGAGCGCATTCGCCTGCTCCGGGCCGATGCCGATCTTCGTGAGATGGAGCTCGCGAAGGAAGGTGGTCTGATGGTGGCTATCCCCGACGTCGAGTCGATGCTCACGGACTTGGTGCTGACGACGAAGGCCCGCATCATGGCGATGCCGCCGCGGCTCGCTCCGGAACTTGTAGGAGAAACTTCTCGAGTCATGATCCAGCGAAATTAGAACGCGCCTGCAGAGAATCACTCGCGTACCTCGCGCGGTCGTTCAACGATGGCGGAAAGACGGGCACGTATCTCGCTCACGGCAAAGTAGATTTCTTCGGTGAAGAAGGGTTGGCGCATTCCGGTGGTGCCGGGGGCCAGAATCGAACTGGCTACGCCCGCCTTTTCAGGGCGGCGCTCTACCACTGAGCTACCCCGGCAATAGCAGCGACCTAGGTATTTTAGAGAGCGCGCTGCGTCGAGTCAAATATAGACGCAACGCGCTCCTGCAGATCGTCACGAGTAATTCCCAGGATGAAGCCGCCGCTAGGGCACGATCGCCGTTACTTGCCCAGACTTGGCGCTCTCCGTGCCGCTTGAGTTCACAGCGGTCACCACGTAGTAGTAGGTTGCGCCGGCGCTCACCGTGCCATCTGTGTATTTAATCGCCGAAGAAGGCGACGAATTGAGACGCGAATACGAAGCCCCAGAAGTCGTTGACCGGTACACGTAATAGCCAACTACTCCCGTACTGCTACTCGCCGTCCAATTGAGTGTCACAGAGTGCGAAGTGCTGCTGATGCCTGTGCCCGTCACGGATACCGAATTTGGAGAATTAGTGGCGTTGCTTGTGATAGTGACTTTCCCGGTCACGCTTCCGGTCACTTTTGGCGCGAAGACTACAGTCATTTCCGCAGTCTGTCCCGCAGCGATCGTCGCACCGATAAAGCCACCGCTGATCCCAAATCCCGCTCCGGTGATGCCGACTTGCGAGATGGTAAGACTTGAATTCCCCGTATTCTTCACCGCTACTCCGAGAGGAATCGATCCGCCCACCACTTCGTTTCCAAAATTCAAGCTCGACGTCGAGAGCGAAATGGCACGAGTGGCGCTCCCGCCAGTTCCACTTAGGGCCATGGTGTAGGTGGGGTTAGAAGCATTGCTCCTGATCGTTACGCTCCCTGTAACGCTGCCGGACGCCGTCGGGCCAAACGAAACGGTAAAACTTTTTGTCTGCGAGGCCGCCAAGGTCAGGGGAACAGTGATGCCGCTAATCTTGAATCCGGTGCCGCTTACCGCCGCACTCGAAATCGTCAAGCCGGTGCCCCCCGTATTTTTTAATTGAACGGTCTGCGAATTTGTCGTGCCGGTTGCCACCGTGCCAAAGCTCACGCTCGACGGAGTTGCTGATATCGTTGCAGGCTTCACGCCAGTTCCGCTCACCAGATATTGAATGCTGCCGGTTGTGAAGTTGCCGGTAAACGAGATGTAGCCGGAGAACAAGCCCGTAGTTGTAGGCGCAAATTTAACCGACAAGACAACCGATGTACCGCCGGAAATCGTTTGAGGGACTGTCAACCCGCTCAAACTGAAGCCGGTGGCGTGTATCGATTCCCCAGAAATCCTTATTGCAACTCTGCCCGTATTTTTTATCGTCACAGAGAGCGTCTGACTTGTGCCGGTTGTCACCGACCCGAAATTTGCCGACGATGGACTGAACGACAGCGTGCTGGGCGCAACAACTCCTTGGCCATTCGCAGCTACGGAAAGGGCGAGCGTCAGAACAACCCAAAATGCGTAGAAAAAATATCGGCAAGGCACTTGCCGAGGCTTGTGGTGAATAGAACCGGTTTCTGGCGAAACCGCAGAAGAACGATTTTGTAGAAATAAAACCCATTGCCCGTGTGATTGCATATCGCAATCAGACTATGGGTGCCTTCTACAAGAATCTACTGAACGGGAGAAGCGATTGTGAGCTAGGACCTCTTGTGTCCCCTGGGGAAGGTCTCACCTGTCCCGAGGTACAGGGTGCTCCATTTAGGAATTTACATCAAATTTACGGCCCGCTAATTTTTCGAATCGACTGCCAAACCTTCGCTGCCTACTGCATCGACTCGTCGTATTCTTTCATCCAGCTTTTTCCCTTCAACACTTCGCGTGGCCGCGTTCCATCGGGAGGCCCTACAATTCCGTCTTTTTCCATGATGTCGATCAGGTGCGCTGCCCGGCCGTAGCCGATGCGCAGCCGCCGCTGCAGCGTGGAAGTGGAAGCGCGTCCCATCTCGCAGACCACGCGAATAGCATCCTGGTACAACTCGTCGTCGGCCTCTTCTGCGCCACCCTCGGCGCTGCCGCCGTCTTCCGTCTTGCCATTCTCATCCTTGGGAGCTTCCAGCAACTGCTCGTTGTACTTTGCCTGTGCCTGCTGCCGCCAAAAATCGCACACGCTGACGATCTCGTCCTCGCTGACTAACGGCCCGTGAATGCGGTGCAGCCTCGCCGATCCCGCCGGCAAATACAGCATATCGCCGCGTCCCAGCAATGATTCCGAGCCGTTTGAGTCCAAAATCGTTCGCGAGTCCACCTTGCTGGCCACGCGGAAGGAAATCCGCGCAGGAAAGTTTGCTTTGATTAAGCCCGTGATGACGTCAACGCTCGGACGCTGCGTTGCCAGGATCAAGTGAATCCCCACTGCGCGCGCCATTTGAGCCAGCCGCGTGATGGACTCTTCCACATTATTTGTGTCCACCATCATCAGGTCGGCCAGCTCATCGATGATAATCACCAGGTAGGGAAGCGGCTTATGCTCGCTTTCCTCTACGTTTTCAAAAAGCGAAAGTGATTGTTGCTTTTGGAATGTCCGGTTGTACTGTTCGATGTTGCGAACGCCGCGCTGCGCCAGCAACTTCAACCGGTTTTCCATTTCGCGCGTCGCGTTGCGGAGCACGTTCGACGCTATCTTAGGATCGGTCACCACCGGCGCAATCAAGTGGGGAATGCCCTCGTACAAATTCAGTTCCAGCCGCTTTGGATCCACCAGCACAATTTTTACATCGTCGGGCGTCGCTTTGTACAAGATGGACATCAGCAGCGAATTGATGAACACGCTCTTGCCGGTACCCGTCGACCCTGCGATCAGCAAGTGCGGCATGCTGGCAAGATCGGTCACGCGAATCCGTCCGTGCAAATCGCGGCCCATCGCCAGAGTCAGTTTGCTCGACGAGCCGACAAACTCCTGCGCTTCCACGATTTCTCGCAGCGCGATCGTTTGACGATTTAGGTTCGGCACTTCGATGCCGATGGTTGATTTGCCGGGGATACGCTCAATCAAAATGGATTCAGCCTGCAGCGCAAGGCACAAATCTTCCGTCAAACCAGTAATCCTGCTGTACTTGATTCCCGCTTCCGGCTTGAATTCAAACGTCGTGACCACCGGCCCCGGATTGATTTGCGTCACGCGCCCCTGCACGTCGAATTCGAGACATTTTTCCTCGATGGCGCGCGCGCGATCTTTCAGTTATTCTTCGTCCAGTTTTTGCGAACGTGCGCCTTCGCGCAGCAAACTGATCGGCGGCAATTTGTAATTCGCGTTTCCTTTGGCAATCTTCGGTTCCGCTGTCTTCTTCGCGGATTTCTCCGCCTTCTCCTGATTGAGCATCAGAATCGGCGCTTTGTGGGACTTGCTGTTGCCGTCTTCCTCTTCCTCGTCGCTCTCTTCTTTGCTCTTGAAAATGTCACTTTCATCGGAAAGATGGATGGTCTTCGGCGTTTCAACCGGTACTGCGGCCTTGCCTACGGGCCTCCGCCCTTCAAGACGGTTGGCTTCGACCCTGCGTCGCATGCGCTCCTGCTCGCGGCGCGCCCGCCAATCGTGCCACTTTGCCTGCGCCTTCTGCAGGATGCCTAATTTTCCAACCGCGCCGATTGGTCCGCGCGGGCCGCTCGCCCACGCGTGTGTTCCGCTGAACGAAAAGCTCGTCGTCAGGAAAGTGGCGGTAATCAAAAGCGCGATGGTTACAATAACCGCACCCCATGTATTGAAACCCGCTAGCAGCGCGCTCGCCAGCAGTTTGCCGAGCATTCCGCCGGCGGGGATCGCGCCGCGGACGTCAGGAAAAGGAATCAGGGCTAACAAGGAGGGCAGAGAAACCAGCAACAACGCATATCCAAATACTGTGGCTTTTTGCGACTCCACCGGTCGGCTGCGGAACCACTTTATTCCCAACCAGAGGATCGCCATCGGCAACAAAAACGCCGGAAATCCCAACACCTGAAACATCAAATCGGCGCTATACGCGCCAATCGGTCCAATTACGTTATGCGGTTGGCCGGAATTTCCACTGCTTGCAGAAACATTGAACGACTCATCCGCCGGCCAATACGTGAACAGCGCCGCAGCCATCAATACCGCCAACGTCAGACACAAAAATCCTATCAACTCATTGAGCCGCTTGTTGCCGGTAGGTGTCAGAAAACGCACAAAGGTCTCCTCAGCTTTTGGGGAAGGCTGAGTGCGACAAGCGACTTGGCGCTATCGGCCGCCTGCCTGGAGGAACTACAAGATCGCTGTGATCATAACAAACGTTCCAGCCGAAATCACGTTTCCAGTTGGCATGTTTCTACTGCTGAACCCCACCGTCATCCCAGCAGCGCGCGAAGTTTGCCTCGCACTTCCGCCAATTCCGCATCCGAGGTTTTGCCTTTTCGTGTTGCCTTCCGCGCTCTCCAGTCCAGGTTCTTCATGTCATCTGCCAGCACCGCGCTTCGCGATTGGCTTGCCAACAACACCTCGAACGGATAGCCCTTGATCCGGATCGTCATTGGGCAGCAGATCATCAATCCAGTTTTCGCATTGTAAGCGGCGGGTGTCAGCACTGGCGCTGGTCGATGGCCAGCCCGTTCCTGCGGATTGAAGCTGATCCATACCACGTCCCCGGCGTTCGGATGTGAGTGACGAGGTTTGGTAATGGCGCGCCAATACAAAACTACGGCTGCCGAATCCTCCACACCAACTCAAACCATCCTGACACGGCTGGTTAGGTGTCAACATTGTATCTACTTCAGGTAAGCTATCGCCCAGGCCAGCACCGCGGTGCCCACAACAATCCGATAAATGGCAAATGGCGCGAATCCCCTGCGCCGCACCCACGACAAAAACCAAGCCACCGCGCCGTACGCCACGATGAACGACACCACAAATCCGATCGCAAGAACGACCCAACCGTGTCCGTCAATATGCGATACGCCTATTGCGTTTTCGCCTTTGCCGCGCAACGATTTCAACAAATCGTAGCAGGTAGCCACCACCATCGTTGGTATCGACAGGAAAAATGAAAATTCCAGCGCCGCTGCGCGGGACATTCCCGCCAACTGGCCCGCAGCAATCGTGGACATCGACCGCGACGTTCCTGGAAATACGGCAGAGAGAATCTGACATGCGCCGATCCACACGGCTTGACCGAAACTCATCGCTTCCATGCGCCATGTGTGGATCAACGAATTCCGAGCGTCCTCGCCCGCAGCTTCGGCCTTTGCATTTCTCGCGTCCACCAGCCACATCACGATTCCGCCGATGACCAGCGAACTTCCCATGATCACCAGGCTTTCCAAATGTTTTCCGATAATCTTTGTGAACAGGAAAGCAGGAATTGCAGTGACCACAAACGCGATCAGCGTGAGGCTCAGCGGGTGTGTCAAAATTGTGCGATCACCCTTTTCGCCCTGCGGAAATGTCGCAAACAGTTTGGCAATTCTTTCTCGAAAATATACCGGCAGGCACAGAATCGCGCCGAGTTGAATCACAATTGTGTACATCTTCCAGTAGCCGCTCGCGAGATCAATGTGCAAAAGCGCTTCGGCAATTCTTAAATGCGCTGTGGAACTGACGGGTAGAAATTCTGTAAGTCCTTCAATGATGCCGAGTATCACGGACAGCAGGTAGTCGTTCAAATGGTCTCTCCGAAAGGGATGTGCTTCTGCATTTTTACCGCATTGTCACGACGTTGACCTGGGCGTCGCGCTCAGTTTCTTGCGCATTTCAAGTGCATCCAGGCGGCCTGGATAATAGTTTTTCAGCACCGCTTCCCTACGGTATCCGTGACGCTCCCAGAACGCAATCCCGGCATCGTTGCTCGTTGCAGTTTCAAGCAGCACCGTGCGCACTCCGCGGAACGCCAGGTGTGACTCGTTTTCCTGCAACAATTCCGTGCCAACTCCATGCCGCCGGTACGATTCCGCTACGTCAAGAGTGACGATGTGGGCGAGCGGCGGATTTTCTTCGCTCAGAATGAAACCGACAATTTTCGTGCCGTCCGCGGCGACCAGGCACTCCGCGCCAGGCTGCGAAAGAAAGTACCGCAGCATGGTTTTGGAATACGCAATGCCCGGCGGAAAACACGCCTGATCCAGTTTGTGGAGCGCAGCAAAATCGTGCGGCTCGTATTGTCGAATCGCCACAGCCACGCCGCCGATTCTATGGACCGCGAGGGCTTCTGTCGAAGGATTTTCACCGCTGATACGGAAGACTCTGCTATGCTTCCGATGCGGCCATCCAGGGCCGTTTTGTGTACTCTATTTTTCAGGAGGCGCCTGTGCGAACCGTAATTTCCCTCACGGGAAGAGTGCGTCTCCGTGTCTCTTCCCTGAGCTAATCTCCAGTTCAATTTAAGTTACGTCTTCAGCCATTTGGGATGGCTGCTTCCGCCCGTTTGCAAAAAACGGCGCGCCTCGAATCTGCCACGCGCGTGTTCGAGAACGGCTTTCAGGTTTTGCCCTTACAAACCCTGAACAAAAAAGGAGATTCGCAGTGTATTCATTGGAAGATTTGGGGTGGTGTAAGTATTTTTCTTCGCAGTACGAAACAAGTAAAACCGGTTCGGAGTTTCTGCCGGCGCGTGTGACCGAAGACAACCGAGAAATTTACCGGATCGTCTCCGCCACCGGCGAATTTCTTTCCGAACTGAGTGGAAAACTCCGGCACGAAATTCTGGGCCGTGCGGATTTTCCCGCCGTTGGCGATTGGGTGCTTGCGAGCCTGCGTGAAAGCGAACGGCGCGCAACGATTCATCGTGTGCTCAAGCGCAGAAGTAAGTTCTCACGCAAAATCGCAGGCAGAAAAACCGAAGAACAAATCGTCGCTGCAAATATTGATGTGATTTTTCTTGTGAGTTCGCTGAATCGCGAATTCAATCCACGCCGCATCGAACGATACCTCACGCTGGCGTGGGAGAGTGGCGCGAGACCGGTGATCGTGTTGAACAAATGCGATCTCTGCGAAAACGCAGACGAACTTTTGCGCGAAACGGAATCCGCGGCAATGGGCGTTCGCGTGGTTCTCGCGAGCGCGTTTCGCGGTGACGGCATCGCTGAGATTTGCGAAATTCTGCAAGCTGCCTCAGAAAACACTGGAGCGAGTTTGACCGCGGCGCTGCTTGGGACCTCCGGAGTTGGAAAATCATCTCTCATTAACGCGATTCTCGGAACGCCGCTCCTTGAAACAAAGAGTATTCGCGCAGGCGACGATCGCGGGCGGCACACCACCACGACGCGGCAACTGATTGTTCTTTCGGGTGGCGGAGTGCTGATTGATACGCCGGGAATGCGCGAACTGCAACTGTGGGATGCGGGCGAGGGAATTGGGCAGGCGTTCGGCGAAATTCAAGAACTGGCTGCACGCTGCAAATTTCGCGATTGCAAGCACGAGAGCGAGCCGGGATGCGCAGTGCGTGCGGCTGTGGAATCGGAAGCGCTCGATGTGGAACGGCTGGAAAGTTTTCACAAGCTGGGACGCGAGGAAAAATTCCTGGAGGCGAAACAGGACGCGGCGGTACGCTCGCAGCGCACGAAAGAGCTGCGAAAAATGATGAAATCAGTGAACCAGTTTTACCGCGACCGCGGGCGATAAGAAAAAACAAGAGCGGAATACGGCAAAGGTGACGGGCAGTCTCATCGATTTTCGTAACGTAACCTATGCCGCCAAGGTCCCTCGACTCCGTTTAGAGACTCGCTGCGCTCGGGATGACAAATTCCGGATAGTGATAGAGCGTCGAAAGGGGCGCGGCGCGCCCCTTTCGACTGCGGTTGCGAATTCGACGTGGTCATAGTTTGACGGTGACGGTTTTTACCTCGGTGTAGTTGGCTAGACCGTATTCGCCTAGCGCGAACGCCGTCGGCGATCGCGTGAGCCTTAGTGATGTCCTGCGTCCAGACAGCGGCGGCGAGGCCATAGATATTTTTGTTGGCGCGGTCGACGACTTCGTTGATGTCCTTGAATTTCAGAATGGACATAACGGGGCCGAAGATTTCTTCCTGGGCGATTTTCATGTTGTCCTGCACATCGGCGAAAACGGTAGGCTCGATGAAGTAGCCTTTGTCGCCCACGCGATTCCCACCGGCGAGAAGTTTTGCTTTTTCGTCTTTGCCAGCCGCGATGTAGCCCATCACTTTGTCGAATTGGTCCTGATCCACTTGTGGGCCTTGCTCGGTATTTTTGTCGAAGGGATTTCCGACGGTGCGCTTTTTGGCGCGGGCGACCGATTTCTCCACGAATTCGTCGTAGATCTTTTCTTCGACGAAGGTGCGCGAGCCGGCGCAGCAGCACTGGCCCTGGTTGAAGAAGAGAGCGAAGTGCGAACCTTCGATGGCCTTGTCCAGATCGGAGTCGGCGAAAACGATGTTGGGGCTTTTGCCGCCGAGTTCGAGCGTGACGCGCTTGAGATTGGTGTCCGCAGCGGCCCGCATGATCAAGTGGCCAACTTCGGTGGAACCGGTGAAGGCAACTTTGTCCACGTCCATGTGGCGCGCAAGCGCTGCGCCAGCGGTGGGGCCGTAGCCGGGAAGAAGATTGACGACGCCTTCGGGAAATCCAGCTTCGAGAATGAGTTCACCGACGCGGAGTGCTGAGAGAGGAGTTTGCTCCGCGGGCTTCATCACAACGGTGCAGCCGGTAGCGAGAGCGGGACTGAGTTTCCACGCTTGCATCAGGAGGGGAAAATTCCAGGGAATGATTTGGCCAACGACGCCGACCGGTTCGTGCTTGGTGTAGCAGAAATAGCGGCCCTGCACGGGAATAGTTTTGCCCTGAACCTTGTCGGCCCATCCGGCGTAGTAGCGATAGCAGGCAATGGTAAGAGGAAGATCGGCGGCGCGAGCGACGGAATAGGGCTTGCCGTTATCGAGTGCTTCGAGCTGCGCGAGTTCGTCGGCGTGTTTTTCGATGAGGTCAGCGAGCTTGTAGAGAAGATTGCCGCGTTGCGACGCGGTGATTTTTTTGCGCCACGGTCCGTTGTCGAAAGCAGCGCGGGCGGCGGAGACGGCTTTGTCGACATCGGCGGCATCGGCTTCTGCGACGCGGGTGATGACTTCTCCGGTGGCTGGGTTGATGGTCGGAAAAGTTTTGCCGGAGGCGGAGTCCACCCATTTGTTGTTGATGAGCAGCTTGGTTGCGGAGACTTTTACTGTCGGTTCAAAAACTGTGGTGGCGGTAGCCATGATTCATTCCTCCCTAAGAAAATCATTTCGGGGAAGCGTACTCCCGTGGAGCGGGGGAAGCAAGAAAGCGGGTAGCGACCATTGTAGGGAAGAGAAGTTGGTGGTTTGCAGGGAGGACCTATCCTTTTTGCGTAAGGGTGGCAAATGCAGGACTTATTTCTTCAAGAGTGAAAAGAATGAGCCAAGAGTGAAGGGTGCGCACAGAAAACAAAGAGGTTAGCGGGAAGGGAGACGTGTACTTGCCGGGAGTGTTCGCTTCGAATCACGAGCCTGATCCGGCGCTGCCTTTCGGATTGCCGGGAAGCCGTCTCATGCACCAGTTAGCTATGCGTTGTTTCGTTAGCGTACTTCGCTATTGACCTGCTCCAAACGCACCCTGACACGATCGGGCAGCGCTCCGCGGCGCGTGCGCCAAAATTACATCGTGCGCGCCACGCAGGTCACGTATGGCAAAACTACCAATTTCAATTTGCCGCGTTCCGGAATGGATATGCAGCGCGCTAATCGTGCCGTCATCGCGAGAAGTGCATTCAACGCGATCGATTTCATTCCACGGAATCGTTTTCTGCCGATTTCCTACGCTGAATGGTGTACTACACGTAAAGATAATAAAGCTTGGGAGCCCTTCACAGGCGAACGTCGTGCCCATTACTCCTGTCGAAGAGATGAGAGTCGGCGCCGTGGTGGCAATGCCCACACCAATGAACGTAGCGATGGCTGCGGGCGCAAGAATAATGGCGTAGACGATGAAACCCAGAATCATATGAATATTTTTGGTTTCCGGCTTTCGCAGCGTACGTCCAGATACGGTGTTCAAGAAGATCGTGAATTTAGCCCACCACCACCAAAGAACAGCCCAGACAATCAAAACACAGCAGGCAATTACAACCAGCCTGCCGATGGCGCTAGCTACAGGAATCTCAATTGGGTCCATCGGCACTCCGGTCACAGCTTCGTATTGTATCCAGACTGGCGCCTTGGTTAATGGGATGGTCCGACCATCCCTTCGCCACCGGCCCGATGTGGACTGCACTTATGTCCATCGCAGTCGCATATTTGCGCTTTCTTTAACAGCATCGAGGAAGAGTAGAGCACAGCTCGGGTTTGTCAAGCTGGAGCAAGCGCGCTATCATCCGAAGATTACGATCTGCGCGATCCAGGTGAGGTAAGCCATGGCGCAGTGGAACGCTCCATTCCTGTTACTGCCGCTGATTCCACGCCACAGTCTTGCAGTTCTGCCCGTCGCCGATGGCACCCGCTTTAACAAGTTTTCCAGGGCGAGTTTGTGAGGTAACCCCGATGGCCACCGAGATGCGGAAGACTGGAGTCGACGTCGTCGGCGACATACCTTGGGGGACACACTTTTGTCTGTTCTACGAGACCGGAGCGGATCTCCTCGAAACGGTGGTCTCCTACTGCAAAACTGGATTGGAAAACCAGGAGTTCTGCCTTTGGGTCGTTGCCGAACCCCTCACGGGGGAAGACGCCAGACATGCATTACAGCGAGCTGTTCCTGACCTCGATCAATACCTGGCTGACCAGAGCATAGAGATTGTCGCGGCTCGCGACTGGTACCTCCAGGATGGCACGTTTGATCTCAAAAGAGTGATTAGCGGTTGGAACGAGAAACTCGCGAACGCATCGGCCAGGGGCTACGCCGGCGTAAGAGTGACAGGAGATACGGCTTGGCTCGAAAAGAAGGACTGGAAGGATTTCTGCGAATACGAAGAGTCACTCAACCTGGCGGTCGTCAATCAGCGTCTGGCGGTGCTATGCACGTACCCGCTTGCCGCATGCGGAGCTGCTGAAATCCTGGATGTAGTGCGAACACATCAATTTGCAGTGACAAGGCGGCGCGGAAGTTGGGACGTTATCGAGACCGCCGGGCACAAACAAGCTAAGGCGGAAATCAAGCGCCTGAATGAGGAACTGGAAGAACGTGTCCTGGAACGGACCAGCCAACTGAGGGCCGTCAACAGGGAGCTGACAAAGGAAGTATTGCAACGTCAGCGCGTCGAGGAGGCGCTGCTGCGCAGTGAGGCCTATTTAGCGGAAGCACAGAGAGTGAGCCACACCGGCAGTTTCGGCTGGAGTGTTCCGAGCGGGCATATCGTCTGGTCAGACGAAACGTTTCGAATTCTTGAATACGACCCGGCCAACAATCCTACAGTGGAATTCATACTGCAACGAACGC
Source organism: Acidobacteriota bacterium (assembly GCA_003224135.1). Taxonomy (GTDB): domain Bacteria; phylum Acidobacteriota; class Terriglobia; order Acidiferrales; family UBA7541; genus Acidiferrum. The sequence continues at coordinate 14,195 of QHYO01000180.1, forward strand.
ATCCGGAGGACAAAGACTTCGTCCAAGGAACGCTCGATCAAGCGGCAAGGGATAGGAAGGTTTTCGAGTTTGAACATCGGCTGCTGATGCCGGATGGCTCGGTGAAGTACGTTCGAGTTGTGGGTCATCCCTCAACAAACTCAACAAGCGATGAATCGGGCGATGAATCGGGCAACTTTGAATTCGTGGGGGCGGTGACGGATATCACCGAGAGCAAGCGAGCGGAAGAATCGCTGCGCCGGAGCGAGGGTTATCTTGCCGAAGCGCAGAGGCTCACACATACGGGCAGTTGGGTCTGGCGGGTAGCGGGACGAGAGGCCTTGCATCTGTCCGAGGAATGGTATCGGGTATACGGCTTCGACCCGGAAGCGGGCGTGCCGACTTGGGAGGAACGGCTGCAGCGCATCCATCCGGAGGATCGAGCCATATGGCAAGCAACTATCGATCGAGCCATAGATGAAAAGTCCGATTACGAAATGGAATTCCGCATCCTTCTTCCCGCCGGGACCGTGAGATACATCCACACCGTTGGCCATCCTGTTGTGAGCGCATCCGGCGATTTGGTGCAATTCGTGGGTAGCTCGATTGACGTCACCGAACGCAAGCGGGCGGAGGCGCTGCGCGACGGAGAGAGCCGCATTTTGGAGATGATCGCGCGCGATGCTTGGTTGGAGGAAATACTGGAGAACCTGGTGCGTGTTGTGGAGGCGCAATTTGCCGGCTTGCTTTGCTCTGTCCTACTCCTCGACAAGGATGGAAAGCACGCGCGACACGGTGCAGCCCCCAGCCTTCCTGAGGCCTACAGCAAGGCCATCGATGGACTTTGCATCGGACCGAAGGCAGGATCTTGCGGCACGGCCATGTATCGCAGAGAGCCTGTTGTGGTCACTGACATTCTTCAGGATCCGCTCTGGGAGCCGTACCGGGACGTGGCCGAGCCCTACGGGTTCCGCGCCTGCTGGTCTACTCCCATACTTGCGCATTCGGGCCAGGCATTGGGCTCGTTTGCCATGTATTACCGCGAACCCCGCGGTCCGAGCCCGGCTGAGATGCGCGCCCTGGAAATGGCCACGCACCTCGCCGGCATTGCCATAGAACGCAAGCTGGCGCGCGAAGAGCGCGAACGATTGCGTCAGGCACAAGCGGATCTCGCGCACATAAATAGAGTGACCACCATGGGCGAGCTGACTGCTTCGCTGGCGCACGAGATCAGACAGCCGATTTCCGCAGCAGATACAAACGCTAAGACCTGCCTGCGATGGCTTGGTCGCGATGATCCCGACGTGGCAGAGGCACGCGAAGCCGCGCTGTTCAAGAAGGGCGGGCTGCAGCCGGAGCTGGTTGATGTTAATGAACTCATTCTAGAAATGATTGTCCTGCTGCGCAGCGAGGCCAGCCGCTACGCGATCTCGATCCGCACCGAGTTTGCAGAGAATCTTCCAAAGGTCATGGCGGACCGTGTGCAACTTCAGCAGGTTTTCATGAACCTGATGCTCAACGGCATCGATGCCATGAAGGAGACGAGCGGTGGAAGTGAGCTTACTATCAGGTCGAAAGTCGATGATGGTCAATTGCTGATCTCGGTCAGCGATACCGGTGTGGGATTGCCTCCAGAGCAAGCGGACCAGATCTTCAGTGCTTTCTTTACGACCAAGGATAACGGGACTGGTATGGGCTTGCCCATCAGTCGGTCGATCATCGAGTCTCATGGCGGCCGCTTGTGGGCCGCCGGTGCTCCGGGGCGGGGCGCAACTTTTCAGTTCACGCTGCCTGCCACGGCTGCGGCGCACGCATAACCTCTCCATCTGCGCTGGTTGGTCCGTCGTCAGCGAAGTGGCTCGACCACTCCTACTTTGTTGACGCCGCTACAGGCCAGGTATACGCGGCCGTCGGAGGTAGCTGCCATATTCCGCACGGTTCCGCCTCCCGAAGGAATTTTTGTACGCGCAAATTCTTCGGTTTTCGGATTGAAGCGGACGAGCGTATTTGGAGTTACGCCGGACTCGCTGTACCAAACCATGCCGTCCGGAGTGATCGTAATTCCATACGGATCGGATCCGGCACCGCCGGGAGAAGCCCACATCTTGACTGCGCCTGACACTGGATCAAGGCGCCCGAGGTTCCCGCCCTGGTAATCGGTGAAGTACACTTTGTCATCAGCGGCAATCGCTAGACGCCGCGGTCGCACGCCTTCCGGCAGCGGATATTCCACGATCTGCATCGTTTTGGGCTCAGTTTTGGATATATCGATCCGAGCCAGCTTGTCGGTGCCGAATTCGCAGAAAAATGGGACCCCTTTGCTGTTGATCTGGATTCCGTATGGCCGTGCGTCTTTGGTTGGAACAAGCTTCAATTCAATTTTTCCGGTTTTTGGATCGAGGCGGCCCACCATGTTCCCAACCTGTACGGTGAACCAGAGCGTTCCGTGTGCGTCGAAAACAGCCGTGTGCGGATCTTCCGCCTTCGCATCCGGCATCTTGTACTGAGTGACTTCGCCGGAGCGCGGATTAAGCTTGCCGATGTGGGCGGCGAAATTTCCGGTGTACCAGATGTTGCCGTCACTGTCGGCAACGAGGCCATGCGGACCATCGTTTTTGCCCTTTAGGGGATACTCTTTGAAATCTCCAGTTGCAGGATCGAGCCGCCCGAGCTTGCTAACCATTTGCTCGGTGAACCACAGTGAGCCATCCGGTGCCACCGCAGGATCATGAGGGTGCGCGCCTTTCGTCGGAACCTCCCATTCGCGGATTTTGACGTTGAGATCGCCGACTGCCGATGTACCCGTTGACGGCCGCGAAGCAATCCCGCTGGCAAGCGCCAGGCCCGCAATCCACATACTGCAAAGCACGCTGGTTTGTAAGTGCATAGGTTCCTCCCGGCCGGCGCGAACACGGCCTACGAGTGAAGTCTGCGGGCTGTGTATGGCTAGCGTAGTCCCGTGAGCAAGCGTAGTTCAAGCGTAGTTCAGCCGCGCAGAATGACAACACTGACGGTCTTTCTAGGCTCCTGTGGTCGGTGAAGACGGCTTCGGCCGCGGGTGGCGCGTTGAAGAAGAGTTGGTAATGTCCTCGAACGGTGTTATGGTTCGCAGTGCTTTCGGGTAATTAGGCCATTCGTTTCAATCCTCTCTGTATCAAACGCAAAGAAATGCGCAAAGGAGATTTATGAATGCACGGGCAGGTTTGTTGAGTTTCGCGGTACTGTTCGCAGCCGCCGCTGTGTGCGTGGCCGCCGACGATGTGAATATGGGCACTTGGAAGCTGGACGAGGCCAAATCCAAGATCGGTGCGGGAGCCCCGAAAAACACGACTGTAGTGTACGAAGCCGCTGGCGACAGCGTGAAAGTTATTGTAGATGGCGTTGGCGCGGACGGCAAACCCTCGCACAATGAATGGACGGGCAAATTTGATGGCAAAGACTACCCCTTGACCGGTGATCCGACGGCCGACACACGGTCATACAAGCAGATCGACCCCCGGACCCTGGAGCTGACCAACAAAAAAGGCGGCAAGGTTGTCGTCAGCGGTAAAATCACGGTTTCGGCTGACGGAAAGACGCGCACTGTCAGCACTAAGGGTGTGGACGCCAACGGCAAAAAGGTGGCAACCACGGCGGTCTACGACAAGCAGTAACAGGCAGTAGGTTGCAGACACAACAACTCGCTGAAGGGCCGCTTTGCGCGGCCTTTTTTTAATGCTAATCGCGCGCATACGTCTTAGTTCGGCGTTCGGTTTATGGGGAGGTTGGCTGGCCTGTCGCCAGTGTAGGTCCAGGAATCCAATTCCAAACTGTTGAAGGCAGGATTTTTCGGGTTGAACCTGACGACAACTTTTTTTCCGACCGGCAATTCTCTCGCGGCAAATTCACGAGCGGTTTCTTCACTTGAGAAATTCTTGTACCAACTTCCCCACACGCGATAGCCCTTGGCATCGCGAAAATCGTAGCTAAACGTGGCGCAGAAACAGTGCCCTCCGCCGATTCCGGTATCCTGACGACGCTCAATATCGATTCGCGTGATTAAGCCGTCGGCCGTTGGCCAGGCGAGCGATGCGCGGTACAGCCAGAAACCGCGTGCAATCGCAGAAAGCACCGCTATGCCCAGCGCCAGCCAGACCGCCAGTTGAAATGCGTGTGCGCGAAACATGCTTCATCGTAAGCTCCAGCCAAAGCGGCTTAAAGTCAATTCCCAAACTCAACCAACGCTTGGCGCTACTCCATTCTCAGCGCGTTCATGGGCGAGATGGAGGCTGCGCGGCTTGCGGGAATGATGGCCGCGAAAAAGGAGCAGATCGCGAGTGATATCGTAGCCACGCTCAGCGCGGGCGGGTCCCAGGAGGAAATGCCGTACAACTGAGCGGAGATCAAACGCCCAGCACCCACGGCCAGTGGCAGGCCGAGCAGCAGTCCAATTAACACGCGCTTGAACGCGCCGCGCAGCACAAGTTGAATTACCTTGGGCCGGTCGGCGCCGAGCGCCATGCGAATGCCGATTTCGTTGGTTCGCTGCGCCACGGAATACGCCGTGACGCCGTAAAGTCCAACCGCAGCCAGGATCAAAGCCACAATTCCGAACAGGCCTGCGAGGCTGGCTACGGCGCGCTCCTGGTCAAAGGAAAGAGCGATCTGCTGCTGCATCGTCCTGACGCTATTGATCGTCAAGTTGGGATCCAAATCAGCGAGCAATCGGGTGAGCTGCGCTTCGAGCGCGCCGGGGGACATATTGGTTACCAGCAGAATTCCACCGATGAAATGGGAGCGGAATTCGAGCTTCTTCATCAACGGATTTTGATAGTCGACATTCTGGGCCAGCGGAACATAGAACATTGGCCGAGCGGGCTTGTCGAGGCCCCAGCCAGCGAATTTCGCATCGCGCACGACGCCAACGATACGGAATGTGCCAGCAAGTTCGGGCATGTCCAGGCCGAAGTGCTGATCGAGCGGGTTCTCGTCACTCTTGAAGAAGCGCTTCACGAAGGCCTCGTTGACGAGAGCGACCGGCGCCGTGGTTTCGTTGTCCGCGGGAGTAAAGGCACGACCACGTAAGACCGGGATA
>QHYO01000180.1:19420-27218 GCA_003224135.1 Acidobacteriota bacterium
TGAGATCCACCTCGACGCGGCCTTGCACCTGATACCCGAAATCTTGATGCTCGAGCTTGTTCAGGCTACGTCCCAGCATGGTGGCGCCAGCGACCAGCACGACTGACAAGGTAGCCTGTACAACCAGCAAAGCTTTGCGGGCGAAGGAAGAACGGTCGCTCGTGCCGCGACCCGATCCGCGGAGTGCTTCCGAAGGATCGGTTTGCGTGGCAAGCCACGCAGGAGCCACTCCGAAAATGATTCCCGTCACCAGCGCCAAGCCGAACGCAAACGCCAACACGACCAACGATGGCGCCGTACTGATGGGAAGAAAATGAGAACTGTGAAACGCAAGCACGAGAAGCAGCCGCGCCGCTGCCCAGGACACGGCAAGCCCGATGATGCCGCCGCCAACGGCGAGCAGGATGCTTTCCGTGAGCGCCTGAGTGATTATTTGCCGGGGTGTGGCACCGACGGCGATTCGCACGGCCGTTTGGCCGCGGCGTGCGACGCCGCGAGCGAGTAGCAGGTTCGCTACGTTAGCACAGGCGATCAACAGCACCAAAGTACACACAGCCAGCAAGATCCGGAGACTCCGGCCGTACTCCTCTTTCATCACCGCCACACCCGCGCCGGCGGGCACCACATCGACGGTTTGCTTGGGAAGCATCCGCACTACATCGGCCATCCAGTTGGACGGATACCCGGAATCGCTTTGCATCCATTGCCGCAACGCACCAGTAAGGCGTGGAGCCATTCCGTCTGTTGAAGCTCCTGGGCGCAAGCGGCCAATCATGCGGAGCCACGCCGAAATCGACTGATGCAACAGTGTGTTGTCACCATTGACCATCGGTTCTTGTTGCAGCGGGAGCCAAATATCAGGAGGATCGCTTTGCAGCGTTTCCCCGAAGAATCCGGCGGGAGCCACGCCGATCACCGTAAACGGATGACCTTCTATCGCGAACGTGGAACCTACGACTGATGGATCGCTGGCATAGATTGTCTGCCAGACGCGATGACTGAGCACCGCCACCGGGGGAGCCGACGGCTTGTCGTCGTCCGGCGTGAACACCCGCCCGCCGAAGGCGCCTACACCCAGCGTCGAGAAATAATTTCCGGTGACGTACTCCGAGCGCAGCGGTCTCGCGAGAGATTCGACGCCTTCACGCCGCGCACCCACACGCCAGCGGCCGGCCTGGAAAGCCGCCACTTCTTCGAATTCAGGCGCCTCCTTCTTCAGACGCTCGAACAACGAATAGGAAAACATCCCCCACTTGTCCTGAGGCCCGCCTTCGACGCAGCAATCGTCGCCGGAACCGACTCTGTAGAGCCTGCCGGGATCAGCAACCGGCAAGGAACGCAGCATCACGGCGTGGATCAAGGTGAATATGGCGGTAGTACCGCCGATTCCCAAGGCCAGCGTAAGCACCGCCGCAACTGTAAAGATTGGGGACAAGCGGAACTGGCGCAGGGCGTAGCGCACGTTGCTAAGCAGGTTTGACATGAAGGCCCCTCTCAGTACCGTACGAAGATCTGTCGCGCGGAGTTCCCCAATTTGCTGGCCTGGGGACCCGCCAGCCGTGAGGCGCATGGCGAAGTTCTAGTGACGTTCGGAGGAGTCTTTCCTCAGGGAGGACTAAACAGCGAGCCAGTCCCATGCAAAAGAGAAGGGGTCGCTGCGTTCTATAGGGTGGTTACGCTATGGCGGAGAAGCTGTTGCAGGCGGTATTGATTATGGCGCTCGAAGCACTCCTCGCTGTGACGCCGACTGCATTAGGAGGTGCACATGAAAACTCTGATGATCGCTGTAGTTGGTTTCGTCGTTGGCTTCGGTGGTCTGATTGCGAATACCGGCCAGACACAATCGACCAGGGCTCGGCTGGACGGGTCTCTGAACGGGCCGCAATCGAACGAACAAACTCCGAATAATCTTTTGGCGCGGCTTTCGTATGACAGCACATATGTCACGGAAGAGAGAGGACAGCCACATTTTTCACGGATCTGTTTTGAGGTTTATCGTGACGGGCGGTATCGGACATCGAGGATGGCGCTGGGCCGGACGGAGAACCTTCGTGGAACGCTGTCGGAGGAGCAGGTCAGTCAAGTCGCCAGCCTTTTGAAGAAGGTGGATTTTGACAGCAAGGGAGGTGGGATTGTCCGGCAGGGCTCAGAAACGTTTGTCGCGGAGATTGTGCGAGGCGGACAGACTGCGCGTTTTATCTGGGTCGATCCTGACCATCACCGGCCATTTCCGGACGCGGCGGAAAGCGTCATTCGATGGCTGCAAGAGTTTAAGGCGCAGGGTGCGACGGCGCTGACGGCGCCTGAATCGAGCACGATGCAAATTTGCCCGCGAATGTCTGATAGGCCGGTGCAGCCGGTTGCGGCTGTTTGGATGGGGATAGGCAGGGGATGTGCAGCGGCATGCGGAAGGTGATTCGCTTGCTGAGGCGCGTTTGCAGTCTTTAGGTCGGCAGTTGTAAAAACAGTGTGACCGGGGCGTGCTGAAGGCCATCAGTAGGACGGGGAACGCACCTAAAAGTGCACTACTGCAAAATCAGAAGGGCGTGCGGCTTACACGCCCTTCTCTCGCAAAGTGTTAGAGAAAACTAAGAAAACTAGCGGGCGGACGCGGACTTAGATTTTGGCGATTCCTTTTCCGCGGGGGGAGCGTCCGCCTGAACGAGAGGGACGTTCACCAGATGCTCGGAAATGAACCAGACCTGGAGCTCGTTGGTGCGGATGATGTCGCTGACAAGCAGGTCGTTGGTTCCATCGTCGCCGGATTCAGCGGCCTGTTTAGCCATGGTGCGAGCTTCCTTGAGGACGATTTCGTGGACTTCGAGAAGGCGTGAGATCTGGACCGGCACTTCTTCGCGGCCGCGTGGCGGGCGAGGAATGATAGTGGTTTCGGCGACATCGGCGGCCATGGCGAGGCTGATGGCGCCGAGGCTCTGGATGCGCTCGGCGATAGAGTCGACAAGTTCGTTCTGTTCTTCGTAGTGCTTATCGAAAAGAAGATGAAGCTGATAGAAGGTGTGACCAACGACCTGCCAATGATGCTTTTTGTAGAGGTCGCGCAGAGTGATGGTGTCGGCGAGGACCTGATTGAGATTTTCCGCGCTTTCGGCGCAGACCGATTCATCGAGAGCAATGGAGAGCTTGGCGATTTTTCCATAGGGCTGAATTTCGCGCGCGTGCTGGTGAAGAATGGGCCGGGCACGTTCAGTGCCGGCATGATGATTGACCTTTGAATCTCTTGGCATACGACGACCTCCTTGTTTCGGCCTTTTCTATTGGCGATGGTAGCCGTGGAAGTTAGATGTATGTACGCAACGGGAGGATAGGTAAAAAAATCGCAGGGCGTCAACTGGGGAGAAGTCTGAAAGTATCAGGCGCTTGTGGAAGAAACAGGCTCAGACGCGGGCGAGGCGGCGCGGGTGCGTGTGACATAGACGGCGAGAAGAAGAGAGGACATGAGGAGAAGTGCAGCCAGAAAGTAAGGAGCGCCTGGGAGATGGATTGCGTACTTGGGAGAGATAGCGATCGCAAAAATTTGCGTGAACAGCGGAGGCCCGGCCATGCCGGTGACGGCGCGAAGAGAATTGATGGCGCCTTGGAGCTTTCCTTGAGAAGAGGGATCGACGCGGCGGGACATGAGGGACTGAATTGCGGGTGCGGCGATTCCCCAGAGCGCGATGAAAGGAATCACGGAGAGAATGATCCAGCCGCGAGCGGCGAGAGCGAATCCTGCGAAGCCTAGGAATCCGAAGAGAAGGCCCGAAAGAAGGCTGCGGCGTTCACCGAAGCGTTTGACGATTGGTCCGACGAGGACCCCGGAAACGAGGGTGGCGCAAACACCAACGAGAGCGAGCGAGAAGCCGACGTCGCGGCGGCTCCATGCATAGCGATATTCGGTGTACAGAGCCCACATGGAAGGAAGGGAATTATGAGCGAGGTAATAAAGAGTGACGACGACGGAGAGTCCGGCAAGTTCGGGATGAGACCGAAGTAAGCTGAGAGCGCCAAGAGGATTTGCCATATGCCAGGCAGATTTGGCACGCCGCTCGGGCGGGAGAGACTCTGGAAGAATGAAATACCCGTAGATGGCGTTGGCAAGGCTCAGCGCGGCAGCGGCCCAAAACGGAAAACGTAAATTCATGTTGCCAAGATAGCCTCCGACGGCCGGACCGACTATGAAGCCGAGTCCAAACGCAGCGCTGATCAGGCCGAAAGCCTTGGCGCGTTTCTCAGGAGGAGTCACGTCGGTGACGTAGGCGAAGGCGGTGGCGACGTTGGAGGTCGTGATGCCGGAAATGAGGCGACCGACGAAAAGCCAACGGAGCGATGGCGCGAGCGCCATGAAGACGTAGTCGATGGCCAGTCCAAAACAAGAAATAAGGATGACCGGCCGGCGGCCGAAACGGTCTGACCACGCGCCGAGCAGCGGAGAAAAAATAAATTGCATGGTGGCCCAAGCAAGTCCGAAATAGCCGGTGATAGCCGAAGCGCGCACAAAGTCGCCGCCTTGGAATTGGCGGATCAGGTCGGGAAGAACAGGGGCGATAATGCCAAAAGCGAGAAAATCAAACGCGACGGTTATGAGAATGAAATAAAAAGCGGCTTTAGAGGGAGCGATGGGCCCAGATGATGTGGAAGAAGTAAGGGAGGATGACAAAGCGCTCTCCGAGCTGAACGGCCATTGTAGCGGGGAACCAGAAGTAGCGCCAACACGCGCAAACATTAGGCGGTAGGTCCGTTTTCGATTGGCCGAACCTTGTCGAATTCGGTCTCAAAAGTGAAAACTGCTCACGCTCTCCTTGAACATAGAGATACTTTATTATATAAAGTGGTTTGCATTTGCCCCCTCTAACGTTAGTGGCAGCGGAGGTTCTGAGAGGAAGGTCTGGAGCGATGAACGTACCGAGACTCGCACGCCGAATATTCAAAGGCTTCGCCGCATTGGTGATTTTCGGCGTGCTCGGGATAGGACTGCTATTGGGATCGCTTTGGCTGGAGCATAGGACCGAGGTCACGCTACCGATACCTACGGGGGCATTTGCGGTTGGTCGTGCGATCTATGATTGGGCCGACGATGTGGCAGTGGACACGCTCGCGCCGGTTCCGGGAACGAAGCGTGAACTCCTTGTGTGGATCTGGTACCCGGCGGCCGGGCAATCAGCGGCGATTGACGACTACCTGCCCGTCCCGTTGCGAGCAGAGGTCGAACGCAGTAGCGGCGCGCTCATCAGCAGGTTTTTGACGCGAGATCTGTCGAAGGTACACGCGCACAGCACGCGGAACTCTGAGGTGTCATCGCAACAGCGATGCTACCCGGTGGTCATCATGAGGGCAGGGGCTTCTGGCGAAGTGTGGACTTACTCATCACTCGCGGAGGATCTGGCCAGCCACGGTTACGTCGTCGTGGGATTCGACGCCCCGTATCGCACCAACATCGTTGTTTTCCCCGACGGCCGGGTCATGAGACGGCTGCCGGAGAACAACCCGGAACTCTGTCTTGGCATGACGGGCCAGGAGCAGGTTCATTGCGTGAACAGACTGCTGACTGCGTGGATTGCCGACATCGCGTTCGTCCTTGATCGGTTGGAGCGATTGAATACTTCGGACGCGTCTGGCGAGTTCACAGGACGGCTGGACATTTCCCGAGTGGGAATCTTTGGTCATTCCTTTGGAGGAGCGACAGCAGCGCAATTTTGCCACGAGGATTCCAGGTGCAAGGCAGGGATCGATGTGGACGGCGCTCCGCACGGCAGCGTCATTCAAGCAGGCATCCATCGGCCATTCATGTTCCTGCTGAGCGACCACAGTCGGGAGTCCGACCCGGAGAGCCATCACATCCTGGCCAACATGCAATCGATTTACGATCGTCTGCCTGCGGACGGAAGGCTGCGGATCGTGATCCGCGGGGCGAACCATTTTCTGTTCAGTGACGATGGAGCGCTGTTGAAGAGCCATATCGTGCTGGGGACGCTGCGTATGATAGGCATTCTCGGCATTGACGGACGTCGACAGCTTGCCGTGACGACGTACTGCGTGCACAGCTTTTTCGACGCGTACCTTAACGGGAAGGGTGTTTCGCGGCTCAAGCTTCGATCCCCGCTTTACCCCGAGATCCAAGTTCTTGAGTGAGGGACGCTGGGTTGTAAGAATCTGACGCGCACGGTTACTGAGGGACGAACTTCTGTACGCGCATGCCGTGATAAACATCGCCAACGTAGACGGCACCGTCTTTGCCTACCGCCAGATCGTGGCCCCAATAGATCTGGCCATCGTAGTTGCCGAAACGGCTCCACTTGGCAAGAATTTTTCCGGAGAGATCGAGTTTCAGAAGCTGGCCGCGATCCGGAGGCGCGGGCTTGAGGTCGCCGCCGTCAACGACGTAGAGAAAATTGTCCGGACCGATGGTAAGAGACCAAGGGCGGCCAAGCTCCGGTGATTTCCACATCTTCAGGAATTTGCCGTTCGAGTCGAAGATCTGAATACGCGAATTGGTGCGATCCGCCACGTAGACAAGACCTTGAGCATCAACTGCCACGCTGTGCGGCAAATCAAATTCTCCCGGGCCCTGGCCTTTGTGTCCCCAATCGAAAAGGAATTTACCGCTGGGAGAAAACTTTGCGACGCGATTATTGCCGTAGCCATCGCTGACATAGATCGCTCCATCGGAAGCGAATGCGATGTCAGTGGGTTTATCGAAGTGAGTTGCATCAACTCCAGCCACGCGTTCGGTGCCGATGGACAAGAGAAGTTTACCTTCGTGGCTGAATTCGAAGACCTGCTGAAGAGCGCGGTCGGTGACCCAAACGTTGTCGTGGGCGTCGACGCGAAGGCCATGAGGCTCGAGAAAACGGGTTTCGCCCCAGGAAGCCAGCAATTTTCCGGAGGCTCCATCAAAGCACAGAATTGTCGGGGACGAAATTGGCTTGGTCTTGTCGTTGGCCCAGGAATTTTCCGCGCGATGAAAAATGAACACATGATTGTGGGAGTCGACCGCGACTCCCGAGACTTGCCCGAGGACCATGCCGTCCGGAAGAATGGGCCAGCCATGAACTACAGAGTAAGGTTCGGAAGACTTTTGCTGGGCAACTGAACCGACAGCGGAGAGTGCTGCGACAAGAGCGATTGGGGCGAAAATTCTGTACAAAATCCGCATTGCACACCTCTTCATGCAGCAGCAACGGCTGAGATTATAAGCGCGAACGGCCGGTTAAAGTCTAACGATCCGGTAAGCGCAGAATGGCCAGGCAAGCGACGAGGCGCAAGATACAAAATGGAGGAGAGACTCTCAAGCAAAAAGAAAACGTCCTCGCACGCGGAGAGATGCGAGGACGTTCAAGGAACGATTCGTGGAGAGAGTGGGCACGAATCGTTGTGACAAATTCGGCGACTTACTTGTTGCCTGGCGTTGACGCAGATTGTGCGGAAGCTCCCGCGGCCTGCTGGTCAAGATTGAGAACGTATTTCTTGCCGGCGAAGAAGACTGACGTGATCGACGTCGAGCCGTCGTCCTCTTTTTTGGTGGAGTAGCCAGTGCTGGCTGGCGCGGATTTGGAAGCTTCGACCTGAGCAGGAAGAGTGGCGACGGTTTCCTTGCCCTGGCGAATGTTTACCTGGACATTGGAACCGGTGCCTTCCCAAGAGAGATCGTACTTGCCTGCCGGAAGCGTCTTGCCGTTGACCTTAACATCTTCGTACACCTTGACAGTGGCCTTTTCGCCAGCGAATGCCGCGGAGGCAAGAAGAAGCGAAGCGCCGAAGAGAAGACCCTTAGCGATGCTTTTTGTATTCATAAAATCTC
>QHYO01000183.1:0-2151 GCA_003224135.1 Acidobacteriota bacterium
GTCTTGATCACCACGCGTCGGTTCGTCACCGCCATTTCCGTCGCGTTCCGCCGCACCATGCCCACCAGAATCGCCACGACACCACAAACCAGCAACGCAGCGGACGCAATTTCCATGACGCGTAAAGTTTGGCTTTCAGTTCCGGTCTGGCTGTGCGTGTAATACAGCAGAAGCGCTCCGGGCAGCGCTAGCAGGAAGCACCCCAGGACAAGATGCCAGAGCATCACCACCCAATGGAGCCGAGTCTGGTAGATTACAGTCTCCCCGGGAACTAAGTTCGATTCCACATAACTCATCTGCTTTTCCCCGCATCACTCAGCCGAGCAATGACATCATAACGCCCTGATTCGCAGCCTATCAGAGGCTATCACAACGATCGGAGAGTCTTCCTGCGGACACGCCTGGCCCTTCAACTGCCAGAGAGCAGTAGGGGGTCAGTCACGCTCGTGGTTCGGTAAAGCGTTGGGAAAAGCGAGGTGGAGTCCCGATTAGGCGGCTTCGGACTTGGGGGATCGCGCCCCTTTACGCGCTTTTGGCTGGATCGTGGCCGCGAGTTCGCGTTCGGCTCGGAGCCAATCTTCGATCTGGTTGCCGGGAGCGCCGCGGCGTTCGAGAAAAATTTCGTAAGCACGTAGCTGTATCTGTTCGAGTGTCGGAGTAACCTTCGACGCGCGAGGTTTGCGTGCGACTTGCAGTGTTCTTGCCATTCTAATTTCCCTTCCAACTCCTTCTAGGTTTCGGTGTAACGCATCGCCCGAATGTCGATGTCCCATTTGCGTTGTGCCATTCGCAGAACATGCGAACAGCCACACTCTTATCTTAAATTATAAGAACAAACTTTGCGCGCAAGCCAAAGGAAAATTTCGATACTGAGCATCGAAAGATGCATAGCCACGGCAATTGCACCCTCAAGTCCCTCTCTAGTTTCGGAAGACCGGCGTCTCGCGGATGAACGTCTGCGAAATCGCCAGAAAATTGCGACGGACCTCGTCGCGAGCGATCTCATCGCCAGGGACGCTGAGTAGCGTCGCAGCCCCATGCCCCAGGAGAAATATGGCGTAGAACGGGCGCGCGTAGTCTTCGGGCTTTCCGCCAAAGCGATTCGCGAACTGGGTGAGCACCCATGCGCGGCCCGGGCGCGGCTGGTCGGGGTGGAAGATGTCCGTCCAGGCATGCCAAAGCAGTTGGTATTCGTGAGGATGCTCCTCAGCGAACGAAAGATAGCGACTGCAGATTTCTTCGAGAGTTTTGGAGGCAAAGAGATGCTCATTCAATTGAGCCCTGAAGCGTACGGCCATGGCATTGAGGAGCGCTTGTTTGTTGCGGAAGCGCCTATAAACTGTTGGGGTGGTGCTGCGGGCTTCGCGGGCAACGGCACGCAGCGTCAGGCCATGTTCGCCGCGCGTGCGCCAGAGCCGCTGCGCCGCCTGCATCGTCCTTGCAGTGCGCTGCGTTTTATCGTTAAAACTACAGCGTAAAAGTAATACCACGAACACAAGGCGGAGCCAAGCACTATTCGGCACAAGTGTGCATAAAGTCCGCAGTGAACCGATTTAATTAAATTCGTCGTGGCTCGGGCACCAGAAATTGTGGCCATTTAGGCTTATTTTATACATTGACATCGTATAAGTAACGCGATACAATCTTTCTCGACCAAAATCAAAAGATAGCCTGAGTGCTGTCGAGAACGGGAGAGTAGTGTGCCTTTTAAGTGGAACGCATTTCATCCAAACGGGGGCCCTCAACAGAAGTCAAAACCGGGAGCCGAGTTCGAAGAATGGCGGGGCGAGCCAGATCGTGCGAAAAGCAGCGAAGTACGGCCGGCAATCGGCGGACCAATTACGTCTCAAACTTACGAGGAAACAGAAATTCAGAAAGCGATCGCCTGGTTCACGTCCTATCTTGTCTCCGAACGCGAGTCTTATTTCACCGTCGGGCAGCCATTGCACGGCGAATGGCGAGAATCGATGGACGGATTCTTTGAGGCCGCACTGCTCGATCAGGTCCGCGTGGTAGAGCTGGCGGAGCGAAGAGTCGCAAATCCGTGGTTTTATCCGGCGGCAAGAGAAAAGGGAGTGCGGCATTTACCCGACATCACGCACAAGGCGACCGTCACCTTCTTGGACGTCGTCGTGTTCAACGGAAAAATCA
>QHYO01000183.1:2310-6476 GCA_003224135.1 Acidobacteriota bacterium
AAGACGAAATCCGCGCCTGGCGGCGGGATTGCCGATACTGAAGCCGGAAAAGGAACTTCTGGACAAAAGCGGAAATAGCGAGGATAAGGGTGTCAACGGTTCTCCTTCCCAAATCCATCCAGGAGTGAACGCGATGCAAAACAAAAAATGGATCATACTTGGGACCACGGTTTTCTTTGCGGCGATGTTCCTGTGCATTGCAACGGCTGCGGCGGACGCACTTTCCGGCACATGGAAAATGAATCCGGCAAAGTCGAAGTATAGCCCCGGTCCCGCTCCGAAAAGTTTGACCGTTGTAATCAAGTCGGACGAGAACGAATACACGGTGGAAGCCGACGGCGTTGACGCCGAGGGTAAGCCCACCCACGTCGCATACAGCGCCAAATTCGATGGCAAGGACTATCCGGCCACGGGAATCCCGAACGCGGACACGGTTTCCGTAAAGCGGATTGACGCCAGCACCGTTCAAACCACGCAGAAAAAAGGCGGCCAACGGATCATGACCGTGACCACGAAGGTTTCCAAAGACGGAAAAACGCGAACCTCAACCTTTGTCGGGAAAGACGCGGAAGGACACGACGTTCACAACGTCGTGGAATTCGAAAAGCAGTAACGCTCGAACTAACCAAGGTTCTGGCAAGATCGCAATCAGTCTATTTACGTGATTGCGTAGAGATTGCCGTCGGTCGAGCCGAAAAGAATCGTATCCCCCGAAACGACCGGCGAAGAAAGAATCGCACCGACTGAAAACATTTTTTGAACACCTGTAACGATCTCGTCGTAAAAAGAGTCCGCAAACGCGGCGGCATAGTTTGGCTCGCCCTTGCCGTCCGTGAAACCTGGACCATTCTTTTTCGAGGCTTCGGTCTCGAACGACCACGCGGTCTTCTGCGTCGACAGATCGATAGCGAGCAGGCGCCCCTGGTGCGAACCTAGGTAGATCATGCTGCCTGCAATCGCTGGCGAGGAAAACATTGGCCAATGCTTGAAATCGACTGTGAAGACTAGCGCGCCGGATTTCGCATCGAGTGCCCGGAACAAACCCGTGTCCGAGGTAGCGAAATAGACTTTGCCATCGTGCACTGCGGGCGAGTTGATCACCCACGATCCTTTGTTATTGAACACCCAAAGTTGTTTACCGCTGTTTGCATCGACTGCGTAAAAGTTGGAATCGCGGCAACCGAAATAGAGGACGCCGCCGGCAACTGCTGGCGAACCTTGAATGCCTACCTGATTGTACGTTTCATGGTCCTCACCAGTTTTGAAACGCCATTTTTCTTTGCCGGTCGCGGCATCCAGAGCGTAAAGATAGGTGTCCCAACTTCCGATAAATACCGTTCCATCGAGGAGGGCTGGAGAAGAATGCACGACGTCGCCCGTCTTGAATTTCCATTTCAGCGCCCCACTCGCGGCGTCCAGCGCGTACACGTTTGTATCGCTCGATCCGAAATATACGATTCCACCTGCAACGGCTGGCGACGAGAGAAAGAAGTCGAACGGGTCGGGCATCGTTTCCCCGGCTGGCTCCATGCCGTGAAGATGTTTCGCCGAGAATCGCCGCTCTCCTTCCGTGACGAATTTCCATCTCAATGCGCCGTTGGCTGCGTCTACCGCGTAGAAGTTTGCATCGTAGCTCAGGAAGAACACGACGCCGTTTGCGACCGCCGGAGTGGAAGGGACGCGGCCGTCCGTTTTGAATTTCCATTTTTCGGCGCCCGTGGAGAGATCGAGTGCATGGATATGGTGATCGTTGCTGCCAAAATACACCGTGTCTGCCGCAACGACAGGGGAAGAGAGAATCTGTCCTCCGCTATGAAACTGCCATTTGATCTTGTGAAATGCAGGTAGCCCCGGAGATTCGTAAACGCCAGTATGCTCCGGACCGGAGCGGAACGATGTAGCGTCTTGCGCGAAAACGGGCGGGCATACAACCAGAATCGAAAGGGCGAGCACGCGACGATGCATGGGAATCTCCGCTGAAAGGGTAGACGCAGGAAACCTCAAGCCGTTTCTAAATAGGGGATGATTTTATTGCCACGAGCAATCTTCACGCGTCATGGGTATGAGCCAGCTATCCAGGTCCAAACGTGTACGAATATATGGGGAAAAGCACGGGCGTGAAACAGTCGTTTCAGTTTTGCCGTGCGAGTTGCATGTGCTCAGGAGGAACTGTTGCGACGAAGCGAGAACACCGTGAACAGCGCGGCCAGGACCCCTCCCGTCATCAGCAGCCAAAACGAACTGGGCTCGGGTGTCGAAACTGGCGGAGGCGGAGCAGGATTATTTGGCGGAGGCGGAACAGGATTATGGGGAACCAAGGGCGGGACACTCGCAGGCGGAACTCCCGGACCAAGAATGGGCGGAAGCACCGGCGAGCCCGGCGAATTTGAAATGCCGCCTGGACCCTTCGCAGCCAGCGGACCTGCCGGGATGCCGCCGTCCGGACCGCTCGGGAAAAATTCGCTGCCTTCGCCGGGAAGCAACTGCGCCAGCAGGGGCGGTACAAATGTCGGCTCACTCAATTCTTCCGTGGTCGGCTCACTCACAGCGACCGGTTTCGCGGCGATTGGAGAGAGACGATTTGCGCAACGCACACGCGCAAGATTTTCCCCGTCAGAAATGAGTGTTTCGCCCGCGGGAATCAGCATGCGATTTTTCGTCCAATAAACCTGATTGTTCTTGCGGTAAGAAACGTACATCTCCAAAGGACGATTCAGGCGAAGGGTGTGCGCCTGAATGATTCGAAAATCCGAATAGTGCCTCGCGACCACGGAATCACCCGCTGCGGCATTTTCCAGTTCATGGGCATCGCGAACGCCGCCCGGCACGATGGAGTACGGGAAAATGGCCCGCTGCGACAGCGACTTTGTGGAGAGATCAAGCGAAGTTTGCCAGCTCGCGGAAAGAGATGGAACCTGCGTTGGAGATTCCTCATGAAAACTGTGGCGAAAAGCGTGGATCGATAAGAACGTTACCAGTAGTAGCGCCGGAAGCAGGAACAAAGCAGCGCGCGCGAAGATACGTGGGAGGTGCGAGAAACGAGATTTAGGTGTCACGGGCCCGGGCAATGGCATCTTCCTCGCTATGTGAAGAGGCAATTGCGTTGCCGAACGGAAGCGCTGGAGAAAGGGAGAGAGAGCGGGCCTTTGGCGCCAAAAACGATCGAAAAACGGGCGCAACGGAAACATTTTGCGCATTCTAGGGTCTTTCAAGTAGAAATGCCAGAGAGATATTGTAAAAGATGGAAAGTATTTTCCCGAATTCCATAGTCCTCCTTTGTTCACAATGGCACATAAGCGTCACCTGCGGGACACAAAGATGCATTGCGGCTGCGTCTCCTTTCGGTAAGCGGACTTCACTGGCTCCAGCCGCGTGACCCACCCCGTCTTTTAGTGAGTATGAGACTCAAAGGACTCAGCGCAGTAATATCTGTAAGATATTCATTCTAATAGATTTAAACTCTCCTTGAAACGAGGTATGTGTGGCAGTGGGCGCAAGTATTGATTCTACAGCACTTAACCCGCGTGTTGACCGGGGCCTAGGTCTGAAGTTGAGCGAGCGACGCGCGTCAAAATCGGCCATGGGATGCGGGGCTCAACTCTCGAGATTGCGCTGTGCAATGGGATGTCCCAGAGCGACCGTTGCGCACCAAGCAGCCTCGACAGGATCGGAGCGCTAAAAACCACCCGCCGCGGCGGGGAGCGAACGGGCCAGCCGTTGCTCGAATCCGGAACGTTAAAGGTTCGAACGCTGCGGGCGAGAGAAAGTTGACAGTTGAAAGCCGAAAGCGCAAGGGCGGGGAGAAAGGATAAACGCAGAGGCGCCGAGTGAACAGAGGCTAGCAGAGTCGGCGCGGAAAGAACATAATGCGGTGCGCGGGGTGACTTTGCTGCGAGGGAGTTCTTGCGAGGTGGAGGGGTGAAGATGCGGGCGATCCGGGCGTTGTTCGTGGTGTGCAAGCTGACCTGCCTCTCGATGAGCGGGCTGATTTACGTCTTGGTGGGCGTCTTGATCAGTTTCGGCGCGATGGCCGAGACTGCGTACGGACAGGACACGTTTTCACGGGAAAAGGGCGCGCGAACACCTGTTCACAGCATGAAGGCGGTGAAGCTCGGGAAGTTGTGGGACGGAAAAGGGAAGGTGTGGACAAACGCGATTGTGATTGT
>QHYO01000183.1:6616-16700 GCA_003224135.1 Acidobacteriota bacterium
AAATTGTTCCGATGCTGAAGCAGATCACGAGCAATCCTCCGGCGGTGGAAGTGTTTTTGGCGCGCAAAGGGGCGATGCGGACTCTCGAAGCAGGCGTGACGACGGTACGCGATTTGGGCGCGGATCAGTATATGGACATTGCGATGCGGGACCTGATCAATCGCGGCGAAATGACGGGGCCGAGGATGTTTGTGTGCGGCTATGGCCTCTACATCACGAACACTCCGTACAAGCCGGGAATCAATCCACCCGCGGGAGGGATTGCGGATGGCGTGCCGGAAGTGTTGCGAGCGGTGCGGCAGCAGGTGGCGGCGGGAGCGGACGTGATCAAGCTATACGCGTCCACGGGAACGGACGACGACACGACGGGATTTGAGACCTACAGCTACGAAGAGATCAAAGCCGCGGTGGATGCGGCGCATCAGTTCGGGAAGAAAATTGCGATTCATTCCTATGGGCCGGATGGAGCGCGCGACGCGGTGCGGGCAGGAACGGATTCGCTGGAGCATGCGACGGACATGGACGACGCAACGATTGCGGAGATGGCCAAGCGCGGAACGTATTATGTGCCGACGATCGATCACAACCGGTACTACATCGAGAATGGAAGCAAGATCGGATATGCGCCGGGATTCGAGCCACGGACACAGGCATTTATCGCGCGGAACCTGGAAACGGCGCGGAAGGCTCACCGCGCGGGAGTGAAGTTTGGATGTTCGGACAGAACACGCGGGAACTGGGATGGTTTGTGAAAGCGGGAATGACTCCGGACGAAGCGTTGAAAACCGCGACCAGCAAAGCCGCGGAGTTGTTGGGCAAAGCGAATGAACTGGGAGCGGTGGCGCCGGGATACTTCGCGGACCTGGTGGCGGTGGAAGGTGATCCTACGGCGGATATTGGAGTGGTGCTGGACAAGGTGAAGTGGGTGATGAAGGGCGGGTTGGTGGTGGTGGATCGGAAGAAGGATGGCCAGTGAGAGTAAGTCGGAGCGAACGTTTGTCTGCGATATCCGGGAGTGTCGTCAGTATCGTATCCCGCCATGTGGACGACTGGGCCTAGAGGCACGTCAGGACGGGAGTGCGGGTCTTTGGCGTGAAGCACGGAGAGCGGAACGGATTGGTGATGATCAGGAGGCGGCTGCATTCACGCTTACCTTTGCTAGCTTTGGTGGTGAGACCGCGATCCGCGCTAGACCGATGAATCACAAACATAAGTACGCCGTACAGCAGGTGTGCGCGTTCGCTTACGGTCAAAAAATGCCTGCACGGCCATAGTGGCGGCGTGAGCGAAGCTCGACCATGCCGCGAAGGCGATCAGGCTGCGATGCGCGGAAGGGTTGCGTGACGCGAGCAGCAGAAAAACTCCGAGTGTGGCATAGAGGGAAATCATCATATGCAGGGCGGGTTGGTCACGCAATAAGAAAAGCAACGGGTAAACATTGCAGAGCAGCCTTGTCGGATTGTGAATGACCTGAAGCTCGGGGACGTGCGGGGGCAGATTGGGCTGTGGGCATATATTGCGACCGATGCGTATTTCTCGAATTTGAAAGTGACGCAGACGAATTGAAGATAGGCAGTGCGCGTTCGGCTTGGCGACGGCAAGAAAATAAATAAGGAAACATGCGGTGTTGTGCAAACGGGGTATTTTGAAATGATGACGCGAAGAAAAGCAGTTCGCCTGATGAGTTCGGCCACAGCCCTAGCCTGGTTTGCGGCGGCGCAGAGAGGTCTCGGTTTTTCGATTGCGCCAAGGGCGCTAGCGGCGAGAAAAGACGATTCCACTCCTGCGCTCGCGCCCGGAGCTCCTATGTCACCGGAGAGGATGGCTTTGATTGAAGCGTTTAAGAAACAGTCGGAGGGGCTAGAAAAAAGGTTTGAAGCGCGCACGCATAAAAGTGACCGGGTAATGCCCTACCGGCTATTCCGGCCGGAAGCAGCGGGGAAATTGCCGTTGGTGATGTATCTGCACGGCAGCGGCGGGCTGGGTGACGACAACTTGAAACAGCTGGGTCTGGGCAATATTTTCGGCACGCGCGTCTGGCTGCTTCCCGAAAACCAGAGGCGTTTTCCGTGCTACGTCGTGGTACCGCAAACAGATCGGGGATGGGTCAAATACGATCTCTCGCAGGATACTCAGGGACCGCCGAAAATACTGCCCGGCTTAGGGGACGGGGCGCGGTTGGCGCTGGAGATTGTCGAGCGCTTGTGCCATGACTTCTCCATCGACGATCACCGCGTTTATGTGACGGGACAATCCATGGGTGGAGCAGGGACTTGGCATATGACCGCGCACCGTCCGAAACTTTTTGCCGCGGCGGTGGCATGCTGCGCAGGGGACACAAACGAGGATGCCCCTGCGTCGCTCGGCACGCCTCTGTGGAACTTCCACGGGGACTCTGACAAGAGCGTTCCGGTGACGCTCTCGCGCGACCGCATCACGGCGCTGCGAAAAGTAGGCGGCCACCCCATTTACACTGAGTACGCTGGCGTGGACCACAACGCGTGGCAGTGGGCTTACACCGAACCGGAGTTGGTGAAGTGGGTGTTCTCGCAATGGCGGGCATAAGAAGAGCGGACCCGCGCTGTAATAGACGGAAAGGCGCAGTAGGAGTTTGGCGAGATCGCCGGTTCCGCGCTTGGCTTGCACGTCGCAAATCTGCTGATTGATGAGGTCTTCGTAGCGCGGGAGGTCGTCCCAAGCGCGGAGGACGCCGACGGGAGTGGGGAAGCCTTCGCGATGCTCCATGTGAGAGAGGAGGAAGGCGTAGGATGGGCGCGGGTGGTGCGCGTCGTGAATTACCAGGTCGCCTTCGGTGATGCCATTGCCGAGCTGGACTACTTCGATGTCGCCATCGGATTTGCGGCGGATGCCTTTGTCGCGGTTTTTTCCGAAGACTAGCGGCTTGCCGTGTTCGAGTTGAATAACGTGTTCGCTGCGGGCGTCTTTTTCGGTGATGCCGGTCCATGCGCCGTCGTTGAAGATGTTGCAGTTCTGTAGGATTTCGACGAAGGCGGAGCCTTTGTGCGCGGCGGCTTGCTTGAGAGTGTCTTTCAGGTGAGTTTGAAAGACATCGACGGAGCGAGCGACGAAAGTGGCTTCCGCGCCAATCGCCAGAGAGATCGGATTGAATGGACGATCGAGCGATCCAAAAGGAGTGGACTTGGCTTTTTTGCCAAGTTCGGATGTAGGCGAATACTGGCCTTTTGTCAGACCGTAGATGCGGTTGTTGAAGAGCAGAACCTTTAAGCCCACATTGCGGCGAAGCATGTGAATAGTGTGATTGCCGCCAATGGAGAGAGCATCGCCGTCACCCGTGGCGATCCAGACTTCGAGGTCGGGGCGAATGGCTTTGATACCCGTGGCGACGGCGGG
Source organism: Acidobacteriota bacterium (assembly GCA_003224135.1). Taxonomy (GTDB): domain Bacteria; phylum Acidobacteriota; class Terriglobia; order Acidiferrales; family UBA7541; genus Acidiferrum. Next base: position 9,989 of record QHYO01000183.1, read on the forward strand.
CGCGCGGCCGTGAATGGTGTGGAAGCCGAACGTGTTCATGTAATACGGGAAGCGCGAGGAGCAGCCGATCCCGGAAACGACGACGAAGTTTTCGCGTTTGATGCCAAGTTCGGGGAAGACGGACTGAACGGCCGAGAGGATGGCGTAGAGGACGGGCAGTGTTGCGGTGGTCATTTGATTCTCCAAATCTTTGCCGACCGGCTCATGGCCGAAACACGGCTTGCTTGCTACGCTTGCGCTGAGATCCTTCCTACATCCTTGTCGGATGTACTCAGGATGACAATCTGCACGCGCCTACTGCGGCTGCAAGTCCTTTTGGCTCAGTAAAAGAGGAACCGTCGTTCCTCTTTTGTGGCGAAGAACCTGGGCGTTCCAAGAAACCTGCCTGATGGCCACCTGAAGGTGGCCGCTACAAAGCCGCGAACCTGCTGGGCTGAAGCCCGGCCCTCTACTAGTCTACGAGCTGCAAAATCAGCGAGGCCCAGCTTTTACAAACACTACGAGACGAGCTCGGCGATTTTTTGCTCTAGCTCGGACTGCTTGAACGGGCGGCCTTGGATCTTGTTGAGGCCGATGGCGTTCACTAAAAACTTTGCGCGCAGGAGCCACAGTAGCTGGCCCATATTCAGTTCAGGCACTAGCACGGTCTTATAGCGCTTTAGAACTTCGCCCAGATTTGCGGGAAGCGGATTCAGGTGGCGCAGATGAACGTGACCGATGCGATGGCCGAGCGCGCGCTGCGCTTTCACCGCGGCGGTGATAGCGCCGTGAGTCGAGCCCCACGCGACAATGAGCAAACCGCCGTCGGGATCGCCCGCGGGAACGATGTCCGGGATATCCTGGACGATGGCTTCGACTTTTGCGGCGCGAATGCGAACCATGTTTTCGTGGTTCAGCGGTTCGTAGTTGATGTTGCCGGTGACGTCCTGTTTTTCGAGGCCGCCGATGCGGTGTTCGAGGCCGGGCGTGCCCGGAACGGCCCACGGCCGCGCTAGTGTGTCCGGATTGCGGCGATAGGGCTTGAAGTCCACAGGATCGGAAGCGAACGTCACGGGAAAATCTGGGATGTCACTCAGTTCGGGAATGCGCCAGGGCTCCGCCCCGTTGGCCAGATAGCCGTCGCTCAGGATGATTACCGGAACCATGTATTTGACCGCGATGCGTGAAGCTTCGACGGCGGCCCAGAAGCAATCGCTGGGAGTGGCAGGAGCGACGATGGGAATTGGCGCTTCGGAGTTGCGGCCGAAGAGCGCTTGCAAGAGATCGGCTTGTTCCGTCTTGGTGGGCAGACCGGTTGAGGGACCGCCGCGCTGAATATCACAAATGACCAGCGGAATTTCGACGGCGACGGCGAGGCCGAGGGCTTCCGTTTTCAGCGCCATGCCCGGGCCAGAGGTGGTGGTGATGGCCAGCGCTCCGGCATAGGCTGCGCCGATGGCAGAAGTAATCGCCGCGATTTCGTCTTCCGCTTGAAAAGTGATGACGCCGAAATCTTTATATTGAGAGAGCTCGTTCAGAATGTCGGAGGCAGGCGTGATGGGATAGCCGCCCTGGAAAAGCTTTAGCCCGGATTTTTGCGAAGCGGTGATGAACCCAAGCGCAAGCGCCTGGTTGCCGCTCATGTTGCGGTAAAGACCGGGTTCGAGTTGCGCCGGAGGAATTTCGTAACTGATTTGAAAAGCCTCTGTGGCTTCGCAGTAGGAATAGCCCGCTTTCATGGCGAGCTTGTTGGCTTCGACGAGCAGCGGCTTCTTGGAAAATTTGTCTTCGATCCAGCGGACGGTCGAGTCCATGGAACGGTTGTAAAGCCAATAGCACATGCCCAGAGCAAAGAAATTCTTGGAACGGCTGACGGATTTGGCGTCAAGACCGAGGTGGTCGAGGGCGACTTTCGTTAGCCGTTCAAGTTCGACGGAGGAAAGACGGAACTTATCGAGCGAATGATCTTCCAGAGGATTGGAAGTCATTTGCGCTTTTCGGAGGTCGGTTTCGGCAAAGGCATCGGAATTTACGATCAGAATCCCGTTGGCCTTGAGGTCGGCAACGTTCATTTTCAGCGCGGCGGGATTCATGACAATGAGAACGTCGACCGCGTCGCCGGGCGTGTAAATTTCGTTGGACGAGAAATGAAGCTGGTAGCCACTGACTCCGGGGAGCGTACCCGCAGGGGCGCGTATTTCGGCGGGGAAGTCGGGGAATGTGGCGATATCGTTGCCGTAAAGGGCGACGGTATTGGTGAACTGGCTGCCGGTGACCTGCATACCGTCGCCGGAGTCTCCGGCGAAGCGGATCACAGCGCGGTCAATGACTTCGCGTTTGTGCTTAGGCAGCGGAATGTCGGTGGTGGTGGCCATGCTTCGTTGCAACTCCCTCGAGAAAACCGTCTCGGTCCTCAGCCCCCGACAACTACCCTGGAGGGCAGAGCCTTTTAGAAAGAACGCAGGCTCGCGCGAGATACCGACAACACAAGACAACTGATCTCGGGCGGAACAGCGTGCAGGTTGGAAGCTGAAGCGAACCGCCAAGAGCCTAGGTAAAAATGATAGCACAGCGCGGCGAAGGTGGCGCGAAAGTGCGCCCAAGGTCAACAGTAGAATTGCCTATTTTGCAAAACGAAAAAATTGAAGCTGAGACAACAAGTGACAGAGACAGCAGGAGTTGAGCGAGAAGAGCCCGCCGTAAAGGGCGGCGCTGCATTGAGAGATCAAGATGTGGTGTCGGCGGTACCACTAGCGGCGGCAAAGAATTGACGGCGGACTACGAGCAAAGTAACCAGGATTGCGATGGGGATGGTGAGGCTTAGCAGGTTGAAGTAACGGGAATAGTTCAGCATTTGCTCCGCGGTGGGAGGAAGCTCGGGAAGACTCATTGCGGCGAGCGCGGAGCGAACCATTTCCGTATAGGTCGGGCTGAAAGTAGCGGCGAGACCGTTGGCACAAACGAGAAGTTGGCTTGCGATGGTGAGCGGATAGCTCCAACGCTTCAGAAGGAGAAGTCCAAATCCGGGAATGATCAGCAATGCGAAATAGAGGAACAAGAATATGAGCCCTGGGGGTCCTCGGAAGAGGTACCCGAAGAAAAAAACTGGAATACGCTTTGGAAAAAACGGAAGGAAGGGCAGGCAAAGGACGAAGGAAGCGAGATACCAGCCGACAATGCGGACGGCGAGAGGGCAGCCAGGTTTGCTGAGACGAAAAGTTGAAATCACGGGAGATTGCGCGTCGAGTGTTGCCGAGGATTGGAACTGCGCCACCACGGAAGTGCGGGTTAAGAGGATCAGCCACCAAAGTGCGATGATGACAGGAATTCCGTAGGTTACGGCAAGCACGGAGGCCAAGGCAGCTTTGGAGACGAGCGGGTCAGTGGGCGCCGCGCCGAAAATCGTGACGAAGATGACGGCAATCCCAATGACACCGAAGAAGAGCAGACAGCCTGCGACGATCAACAGCGCGATGCGTGCCCAGTTTCGCAAGCGAATAACCTGAATGCCGACAACGACGAGGAAGACCGCGCAGAACAGGAAGAAGGTCCAGATCATGTAAAGAACCGGGCGCATGAAATCGGGATACGTTGCGCCCAAAGGAAATTTCGAAAAGGAAAAGAGAATCAGAGCTGCGAGGTTGAAAAGCGAGCTCAGCACACCGCCGAGAATGGCGAAAATTCCGGCGGCGATGATGGAGCTTGAGGCGCGGGGAGTGGAAGTCATGCACAGGTTTTATAGCAGGGAGACAAAAGGCGGGGAAGGAAATTGGGGCGAAAGGGTGCTTGACACTTCGCTTTCTTTTCGCCTAGATTGGGTGTGCAAAGCTAACGACTCTGCGGCCGACCAACTCGGGGCCGGCACAAACTGCACCAGGAGGAAAACCCATGGCCCTCACCAAACGACAGAAAGAAGTGCTGGATTACCTGGTGGCGTTCGAGACCAAGCACGGCTACGCGCCGAGTTTTGAGGAGATCGGCAAGGGATTGAAGCTGACGTCGCTCGCGACAGTCCACAAGCACATCACGACGCTCGAAAAGAAGGGTTTCATCCGGCGCGGATATAACCAGAGCCGTTCAATTGAAATTGTGCAGTTGCCAAAGTCCGTGAAGGACCAGGTGATGGAGCGAAAGATCCAGGAACTGCCGTTGCTCGGCAGGATTGCGGCGGGCCGGCCCCTGGAAGCCGTGGAAGAACGGGAAACGATTTCACTGGGAGACTTTGCGCGAGGTGGAAACTCTTTTGTGCTGCAGGTGAAGGGAAGCTCCATGATCGAGGATCACATCATGGACGGCGACTTTGTGGTGTGCGAGCAGACGCAAGTGGCGAATGCGGGTGATATTGTTGTGGCGCTGGTACGTGGAGACGAAGCGACGCTGAAACGATTTTACCGCGAAGGTCCGGGGAAGATTCGGCTTCAACCTGCGAATTCAGAGATGGGACCGATCATCGAGCTGGCCAGCGATGTGAAGATTCAAGGACGAGTGATTGGTGTGCTGAGGAAATACTAAACACGAAACGGCAAAGACGAAAAACGAAACGCGTGAAGACCTGAAGACGGGGTCGCAAGACAAAACGTTGTTCTCCGCTGCTACGGACTTTTACCTATCCCAAAAGCACGCCACGCGCCGTACACTGTCGAACTAGTCCCCTACTCCTTTGTTGGCCCAGAAACCCGGGTGACGATAGACTCGTCTTGAACACATGGCACGCGGGTTATTTGGGTTTCGTTGAGAGGCAGGGCGAGTGAATCGAAAATCGGGAATTGTGCGCAGGCTCAGAGAAGCGCTTGCGCTGGTGTCTGTGCTGGCACTGCTGCTGGTAAACCCAGAGAAAACGGAAGCGTATTCAGTGACCTCGCACCAGGCGATCATCGACGTGGTGTGGGAACCGAACATCAAGCCGGCGATACGGAAGCGATTCCCGAATGCCGGGGAAGAAGAAATCGACCGTGGGCAAGCGTATGCGTACGGCGGAGCGATTATCCAGGATTTGGGCTACTACCCTTTTGGCAGTCCGTTCTTCAGCGACCTGACACACTACATTCGAAGCGGAGATTTTATACTCGCGATGCTGCGCGATTCGCGGGACGTGTACGAGTATTCGTTTGCGCTCGGCGCCATGGCGCACTACGCGGCAGACAACAATGGACATCGCGTGGGGGTCAACCGCGCGGTGCCCATCTTGTACCCGAAACTCAAAAAAAAGTACGGCGATAGTGTGTCGTATGAGGACGACAAACTGGCGCACATCAAAACTGAGTTTGGATTTGACGTGCTCGAAATGGCAAAAGAACGATTCGCGCCGGAGAGCTATCACGACTATATCGGATTCGAAGTTGCGCCTCGAGTGTTGGAGCAAGCATTCCAGGAGACTTACGGACTGGACCTGAAGAAAGTACTGGGCGACGAAACTAAAGTGCTTAAGTCTTACCGTCACGCGGTCAGCGATCTCTTGCCGAAAGCGACGCGCATTGCCTGGGATCTGAAAAAGGATGAGATCCAGAAAGATGAGCCGGGAATTACGAAACAGAAATTTCTCTACAATTTGAAGCGCGCGAGCTATGAAAAGGAGTGGGGAAAGGACTACCTGAAGCCAAAGTTCAGCGACAAGGTGCTGGCGTTCATTTACAAAATTTTGCCGAAGATTGGGCCTTTGAAAGTGCTGCAATTCAAGACTCCCACGCCGGAGACCGAACGTATGTTCGAGGCAAGTTTCAACGCGACGCTCGATCAGTACCGCAAGTTGCTGAACGAAGAACGTGAATCGGCGAAGCCGGCTTTGATGAATGGTAATTTTGATCTGGGTGAAGTCAGCGGACCGGGAAAATATAGGTTGAGCGACACGACGCATGCCAAACTGCTGGATAGGCTTGCGGATCAGAAATTCGCAGGAATGATGCCGGAGATCCGGGCGGAACTGCTGGACTATTTTAGTGCGAGCGATACGCCGTTTGCGATGAAGAAGGATAAGAAGCTATGGGCAAAGGTGCAGACCGAATTAGAAGAGCTGAAGAGAGCGCCGGCTGAACAGAAGGCCGCGGAAGCAGGCCAGTCACGCTAGCTGCTGTTTCTGGTCATTCAAAATACGCGTTCGAATCATTAAAAAAACTGCTGTAGTGCCACCTGCCTAGCGTGAAAGAATACTCGGCTGCGCTTCGGTGCGCGAACTGCAACGGTGTCCAAACAAAAACCAATCCGGAAGGTGATGGCGGCGAATCGCAGCGAGATCGCGATTCGGATCTTTCGAGCTGCGAACGAACTGGGTTTGCGGACGGTGGCCGTGTATTCGAAAGAGGATCGGCTGTCGCTGCACCGGTTTAAGGCGGACGAGGCGTACCTGGTTGGCGAGGGCAAAGGGCCGGTTGAAGCGTACCTCGATATTGCGGGAATTGTAGCGTTAGCCAAAGCCAAAGGCGTGGATGCGATTCATCCGGGATACGGATTTTTGTCGGAGAATGCGGCCTTTGCGCGAGCGTGCGCGAAGGCGGGAATCACGTTTGTTGGACCCACGCCGGAATTGCTGGACTTGTTGGGAGACAAAACTGCGGCACGAGGGTTGGCGATTGCGGCGGGCGTCCCCGTTTTGCCGGGTACAGAGAAACCGGTGAAGTCGGCGGTCTAAGCACGGAAGATTGCAGCCGAAATTGGATACCCTTTGATGGTGAAGGCCGCGATGGGTGGCGGCGGGCGCGGGATGCGCGTGGTGCGTGATGAAACGGAGTTGGAGGCG
>QHYO01000184.1 GCA_003224135.1 Acidobacteriota bacterium
CAGAAAAACACAGGTCCGTTTAAAGGACCGCTTGACATTGGTGTCTAAACAGATACATTACCTCCGGGAAAGATGTGTTCCTCGGAGGAACAATGTCAAAGAAAATCACGGTTGTCGCGGCGCTGCTCGTCCTTGTCGGCGCGATGGGTCTCAAGACAGCAGTCGTCGCGGGTAGCGGTAGCGGCGTAACAGTCATGGCAAATGGTGGAGCTCCGACGCCACCGTCGCCATGGAAGAGAAACGGTGGAGCTCCAACGCCGCCATCACCATGGAAGAAAAATGGTGGGGCGCCAACTCCTCCGTCGCCCTGGAAGTAAGCTAATTCCAAGCAGCGATTTAACCACTCGCTGAATGGATCAGGGCGCGATTCTAAGGTGATGACGTGCCCGGTCCGTTGCAATATTTCATTTGGTTTTCTTGCACACTCCTAGAAGTGGCCGTATTGGTGTGCGCGTACCGCCGCCAGGCGATTCGACAATATTTTCTCCTTAACCTCTACATCTCGTGCGAAGTTATCGCGAGCGTTGTTCGTTTCGAGATCCTCCATCATTACGGCCTCTTGTCTCTTAATTACGCCTACTTTTACTATTATTCTGACGCGCTCCTCACGATCCTCCTCTTTCTGGCCCTCAGCAGCCTCTACTCTCAGGTCTTTGGCGAATTGAACGCGGGACGATATGTCCAATTCGGAGCCCTGTTCCTTTTATCGGCTACCGCACTTTTCTCATTTGCCGTGGTTCAGCAGTCTAGCGCGAAGCTTCTCTCCCATTTTGTTTTCGAGCTCTCCCAAAATCTCTATTTCGTCGGCCTGGTCCTGACCTACATCCTTTGGGCTGCAATTCTTAAGCTGCGAGAAACCCGAACGCGGCTGATTCAAATCGTGCTTTCACTCGGGATCTACTTCAGTCTGTACGCCGCAAATTACGCTCTGCGGAATCTTTATCCGTCGATGGAATCTGTGTTTCAGTCGCTCAATCCTTTAATCGGATGCTTCCTGCCCTTTGCCTGGGCGTACGCCTTTTGGCGCATTCCGGACGACGCTCGACTTGAGCCTTCTCGACTGGCGGTGATCCGATGATGGCCGTCGTCATCCTCGTCTGCTCACTGATTCTCATGCTGCAGTTCTTCGTGTCCTATTGCCGCTCACTGATCGCTGCTTCGGCAAAGGAACCGCTTCCGCTTGAGGTCCAGGAGGTCACGGGAATTTCCCGCTCTGCCTCGGCCGACGATTTCTCACGTGTGATCCAGCTCCTCAACCTCTGCCCTGAGCGTCCCGAAGATCGCAGCCAGCTGCGCGTCGTTGGCGCCTACTATCGCTTGCTCGGCTTTGTTCGTTCCACGATCGCGTTATTCGCACCATCTCTGAAGGCATGGGCCGACCGCGAGCGCGCGCTGTGCGCCTATTTCGCCGCAGTCACGCTGGGCCGGCGTATCGCTTTCAGCCGCAATCTCCTCGCTCAGCAGATGTTGCCTTAACCTTCCGCCACCCGTGCTACCCGGGACTGTTCTATTTAGGTACGTCCGCCGCAATTTTCCTCATTGACTTTTCCTCGCTGTGATATTCTGCTGCCTGATTCACTCCACACCGGAGTGGAAGCGTCCGCAGCGCAAAACCACCGGTGAATACAACATGCTTGCAGTGTGGCGCGATACTCCCACCAGGGCTCCGCGTCTGTAGTTTTTGTGATTCGCATCTCCCTCACGCCGACTCTTCGTCGGCGTCTCCCGCGCACGCAAACCGCGGAAGCCAGTCGTCGGACCAGCTCCCCGACTCTGTTTGGCGTGGCGAAGTCTCTAGTCGTGTCGCTTCCTATCGCGCGCGAAAGCGGAAAAGCTCCTCGTCCGGCGACGGTCAGCCCCAGCTGCCATTCGAGCAGGCCGCTGAGACTTCGCCCGTTCGCGCCTCAGTTGCCGTCGAAGAATCTCTCGCTCCAGATGACGACTTCTCTTTCACCATCGCTATCGGCCGTACGGCAAATCAGCGCTCCTCGGAGGATGCGCAAATGTTCATCGACGTTTCGATTCCTCCTGCACTGCAGGGCCTTTACCCTGTCGCGCAAATCGAAGAACGCCGCCTCTCGGGCTTGATCGATGCCGCATGCCTGCTTTTTGCCTGCGGCGGATTCCTCGCGCTGTTTGGCTCTCTCGGCGGACACTTTGCATTCAGCAAACTAAGCACTGCCGTTTACGCGATCTCTTTTGCCATCGTCTACCTTCAATACTTTTCCCTGTTCACTGTTTTTGGCGGCACCACTCCGGGCATGATGCTTCGTGGTCTTCGCGTCGTGGATTTCGGCGGCGAGGAACCATCACCTCGTCAACTTCTGCTCCGCGCCGCAGGCTACATGCTTTCCGCCGGCACTTTCTTCCTTGGTTTTCTTTGGTCCCAATGGGACGAAGACGAACTCACCTGGCACGACCGCATCTCTCGCACTTATCTCAGTTCGGCAGACACTATTGTGGATTCCGAATTCACCGGCATCGCTCATACCCACTGACGTGGAAGCCGTCGCTAGCGGCAGGACGGTCGCGAGCCCGCTGGCGGCCCGCTCGGGAAGACCGATCGCGCCCGGGTCTTCATCCTTGACCAATCCACTCGGTCTCGATTTTGGGCGGTCGCATTAAAGTCTGCATCACCACGCAATACTGTTCTGTTTTCTCTCGCAATCCGCGCAGCTGTTCCGCGGTTGCCCGAGGAGCAGCAACGTCAAAATGAAGACGAATGCTCTCAAAGCCGACGCGCACGTCCTTGCCTATGCCAAGCGTGCCTCGAAGATCCAAGTCCCCTTCGACCGTAACCTCTATACGTTCGGTTGATATGCCCATCGCCGCAGCGACCATCTGGCAGGTGATCTGCGCGCAGGCCGCCAGAGCCCCAAGCAAAAGGTCTCCGGAACAGGCACCGCTACCTCCGCCTCCGACTCCCTTGTGGGCTTCGGCCTTGTAGATGGCACGTCCAATATCGACCGAGCATGCAACCGGAACATCCGTCTGCCCGCCTTTCGCCCGGAGAGTGATTTGGGAAGCATTTGGGTCGTTGCGGTACTGCTCTTTGAGCGGCTTCTGAAGCGATCGAAGATCCATGGAAACCTCATTCTTTCGATTTTTCGCTGACTCCGGGCAGCTTTGGCTAGTCCGTCTTGCTTGAAGCCACTCCAGTTGCATGCTAGCATGCGTGCCCGTCAGGTAAACGCCCATGCCCAAGTTCGTCATCGAACGTGAAATCCCGGGAGCAGGAAATCTCACAGACGCCCAACTGCGGGAAATCTCGCAAAAGTCGGTAAGCGTTTTGAAGGGAATGGGCCCCGAGATTCAGTGGCTCCATAGCTACATAACAGGCGACAAGGTCTATTGCGTTTATCTCGCTTCGGACGAGGCGATGATCAGGGAGCATGCCAAGCGCGTAGGCATTCCTGCCAATCGTGTCTCCGCGGTGCGCAGACTCATTGACCCGTCATCCGCAGAATAAGTGCCGTCAGGCGACGCGTCTACTCTAGCAGGAGGGAGATGCTGGCTCCGGCATCTGCACCTCCTCAATCACTTTTTCAACCGGCATTACCCATCCTTCTAACCAAGCAGTCGAGGCTTCCGCATTGCTCAATGGGCGTGAGCGGAGCACCTATGGTTTTGCGAAGGGCGGCGGCTGCACCTGCCAGCCGCAGTGAACGCTTTCGGTCGAGCTGTGCAGCCGCTGAGCACGCGAAGCACTCGAGCAAACGTGCAATGCCGCGTTTGTGTTCCAGTTCCTGAAAGATTTTTATGCTTTCCCGGTACAGGGAATGCGCCGCGGGATAGTCCCGCTGTTCCCGCGCCAAGCTTCCCAAGTCGGCCACCGTGCCGGCAATGCCCCAGCGGTCTCCGAGTTCCCGAAAGATTACCAGCCCTTGTTCGTACAAGGCCCTCGCGTTGGCGCTGTCGCCCTGATCGCGTGCCACATCTCCCTGGTAATTTAAAGACCAGGCGATGCCCGTCCGGTCTCCGAGTCCTCGGAAGATTGAAATACACTCCCCGTACAGGGCGTGCGCGAAACTGTAGGCTCCTTGCAATTTCACGACATTCGCCAGATTGCTGAGCGCCCGAGCTACCGCCCTCTGGTCGCCCAATTCTCTCCATAACAAAAGACTTTCCTCGAAAAGGGTGTGCGCAGTTGCGACGTCATCCCTGTCGCGAGCAAAGACCGCCAACGCATTTAGCGACACCGCGATACCCGTTTTGTCGCCAAAGTGATGCGCGATGCCCCGACTTTCGCTGATGAGCGTTTCGGCCGAGCATGCGTGCTTTCGTGGGAGCTTCCGCTCCCGCGAGCTTCAGCAGCCTACCCAACCTGTCTCTGCCCTCGGCGAGGTACTCGCGAATTTCCCAAAACCGAAATAGGGCTGTGGCGAGACGCAGACCCCACTCCGCATCTCCGGTTTCTGTCAGCCAATCAAGGCCCGCGCGAAAATTGTCATGTTCGAGCGCGAAGCGTTCTAGCCATTCCGCAGTTTCGACGCCGCTCTGCTCCGGACCCTCTTCTTCTGCCAGCACCAGGCAGTAGGCGGCATGGGACCGTTTCGTCGAGGCCTTCTCGCGACTTGCTTCCAGTTTTTCCAGAGCGTACTCGCGAATCGTTTCCAGCATCATGAACCGCGACTCTCCGTTCGCACGTTCGATCTGCTGCGCCAGGCTCTTGTCCACCATGGATGCCATACCGTCGAGCAGGTCCAAATCCAGATCACCTTTGGTGTCGCATACAGCTTCCACGCCTTCCAGATTGCATCCGCCCACGAACACCGACAATCTTCGGAAAAGCTTCTGCTCTGCAGCGTTTAACAGATCGTAGCTCCAATCCATGGCAGCACGAAGTGTCTGCTGCCTCTCCGGCAGGTCCCGCGCGCCGCCCGTCAATAGCTGCAGCCGGCTCGCCAGGCGTGTCAGCATGGAAGCGGGTGAAAGAACTTTGATCCGGGCGGCTGCGAGCTCGATCGCCAGAGGCAGACCGTCCAATCGGGCGCAAATCTCCGCCACGGCAGGCGCGTTTTCTCGGTTAAGTTCGAAATCCGGCTTGGCAGCGACGGCGCGTTGTATGAACAGCGCGACGGCGGGGCACTGTGACAGGTGTTCGACCGAAGAAGCGGACCGCGAATCCGGCAGCGCAAGCGGCGGCACCGGAAATTCATGTTCTCCGTACACGTGCAACGCGGAGCGGCTCGTTACCAGGATTTTAAGATTGGGGCCCAGAGCCAGCAGCTCCGCCACGGTGGGTGCCGCTTGAACCAGATGCTCGAAATTATCCATCAGGAAGAGCATTGGCTCGCACAATGAATCCTGAAAATTCTTTTTTAGTATTTCGAGCGGCGACTGACCTCCCGCCTCCCGGATACCCAACGTCTGAACAATCACGGAAGCGATCAGGCTCGGATCGTTTAAGGGAGACAGCGGGACAAAATAGATCCCGCCGGGAAACCATTCGCACAGGCCGCTCGCCACTTCCACTCCGAGACGGGTTTTGCCAATGCCGCCCGGACCCGTGACGGTGACCAGGCGAACATCCTGACGCAGCAGGAGTTCTTTCGTGGCGGCTGCTTCCCTTTCTCGCCCCACAAATCCAGTTCGCGGCACAGGAAAGTTGCTCGGGCGCGTCTGCGCCTGCTGTCTTGTTGCTGCGGCGGCGACCCATCGAGTGGATTTCAGGGCTTGCGTCTCTTCGTCGTCGACTTCAGCGACAAGCGCATGCCCCGAATCTGAATCGCGCCTCAGCCGCTGCAAATCCGCACGAATTTCCGCGGCGCTCTGGTATCGCAAGTTCCGGTCTTTCTCGAGCGCCTTGTTGATGACCTCTTCGAGCTTTGGCGAGAGATCGGGATTCAGTCGCATGGGCGCCACCGGCCTGCGATTCAGAATCGCTTCCGTAATCACAGCCGAGGTCTCGCCACGAAAAGGCTGAACCCCCGTGGCCATCTCATACAGCACCACGCCAAAGGAAAACAAATCCGTGCGTGCATCGAGCTCTCCGCCACGAACCTGTTCCGGTGACATGTAGGTGATGGTGCCGATAGCCGCGCCAACTTCAGTCAGCTTTTCTGTCTCGCTGGCTGTCGATAGATTCCGGGCACCATCCGTGGGTACCAGCTTTGCTAGCCCAAAATCCAAAATCTTGGCGTGCCCCCGTGACGTCACAAAAATATTGGCCGGCGTGATGTCGCGATGGATGATGCTTTCGGAGTGCGCCGCGTCCAACGCATCGGCAATCTGGATGCCCAGATTCAGAAGCTCCTCAATGGGTAGCGGTTTACCATTCATATGTACGCGCAGCGTTTCGCCTTCGATATACTCCATCGCCAGAAACGGCCGCCCGTCCTGCTCGCCGATATCGTACACGGTGCAAATGTTAGCGTGGTTCAGCGCTGAAGCAGCCAGCGCTTCGCGCCGAAAGCGCTCCAACGCTCGCGAATGGTTTGCCAAGTTGTCGGGCAGGAATTTCAGCGCGACATAACGCTCCAGGCGCAAATCCCGCGCCTTGTATACAATCCCCATGCCGCCGCCACCGAGTTTCTCAATGATTCGGTAGTGTGATGCGCCACGATGCGGTCCCACAGTTGTGGAACCTGCCGTCTCGGTTGATCTCTGCGTGGTGGTGCTTGCCTCTGTCACTGACGCGACGAACCGGTATCCCATACCGGTGACGGTATGCACGAAGCGAGGCTGCTCGGGATCGTCATCCAGCACTTGACGCAACTTGCGAACCGCTGCGTTGATGCTGTTATCCGTGTCCAGGAAAACATCCTTGCCCCAGATCCGTAGGGCGATCTCATTCCGCGTTACCAGTTCTCCCCGGCGTTCCACCAGCAACAGCAGCAGTTCCATGGGGATGCGGGACAGCCTCAGAGCTTTGCCCGAGCGGCGCAATTCGTAAGCGCCACGGTCCAGTTCGAGATTGTCCGCCAGTCTCAAAACGTTCGTAGTCATATCGGAGACGACCAAGGGAAACTGCCGGGCATTATACCTCCGCTCTCTGTCGAGCAACCGCCCTTCTTCTCCGTGCTACCGGTTTTCATGGAGATTTAAGCCATTTTTCAGCCGCTCACTATTGTTAAGGAACCGGCGACTCGCGCACTATGCACGCCATCGCATGCGGACCGATTGACAAGGCCCCAGCGAATTCCTGAAGAAGAAAGAAGGAGAACCCTAATGAAAACCATGGTGACGAAATTCGCCTTACTCGCTGGGTGTTTGATGCTCGCTGGCGCAGCGCACGCCCTCGCGCAAGAAGCTCCACAGACCCCGGCACAGGTCGTGGCCTTGGACGAATGTGATCCGG
>QHYO01000185.1 GCA_003224135.1 Acidobacteriota bacterium
TAGCAATCGCTCAGTTCGCAAGTCTTTACCGTTACGGGTCAACAGATCGAATGCGAAAAAGCACGGCGGGGCTCCCACGGCGACATCAGATTTTTGAACTGCGGTTTGCCACGTCTATCCAGGGAGCAAATTTCGCCGTCGATGACCGCTTTTGCGTTCGGCAGTGCAGCGGCGATTTGCTTTCCAAGGTCTGCGAATGCAGCGAATGGATGACCGTTGCGCGAGAGCAACTGAGCACGGCCATGCTCGATCACGGCGAGTGCGCGAAAGCCGTCCATTTTCAATTCGTAAATCCAATCGGGGTCATCGAACGGAGCGGCCCGTTTCAGGAGCGGCATTGACTGGAAAATCTGCATGGAAATGTAAACAGAATACCAAATGGGATGAACTTCTGTGTTCAAGGCAGGTCAAACTGAACTTCGGAACGATTCAGCAACTTGTTTTGGGAAATGTCATGGCTCGGAAATGTCATGGCTCATGTCGTTGTCCGAGTGAGGTGAAAGCGCCGTCTGACACGGCATTCCGCGTCCTACCCGCAATAATTCGACTTGACACCAGCCGCTTTAGGTATAGACTTATGCCGCTCAGCCGTACCCTCCTACCTGTTCTCTCGCAGTGGTTCGACTGATCCGGCCCCTCGGTTCCCAACTCTCACGCAGAGAGGCAACATGAAATCCAGAACAATTGACGTGCATTACCGCGATGACCTTATTTGCTGCGCTGGCGACCCCTGTTCAGCTAGCCGCGCAGCAATAACAGAGCAAACAATTTCCTCACTACAGTGTCACCGACCTCGGCACGCTGGGAGGGAAATTTGCCATCGCCCTGGCCATCAACAACAGAGGTCTGACTTTCAAAAAATCCATCAGGAGAACACTTATGAAACGCAAGACTCTTTTCGCAACTCTGGCAGCTATTGCTTTGGCAACTACTCTATTAGGCACAGTGCCATCAGCCCTTGCCCAGCAGTGCTCATTGGCGGGTGCG
>QHYO01000186.1 GCA_003224135.1 Acidobacteriota bacterium
TTAACGGGCGCGTCGCCCGCCTGCGCGACATTCAAGACATGTTCATGGGAGTTGGCCTCGGCCCCGATTCCTACGCCATCATCGAGCAGGGCCGCATCGGGCAAATTCTCTCGACGAAACCGATGGAGCGCCGCGCGATTATCGAAGAAGCCGCCGGCGTAACGAAGTTCAAAACCAAAAAGCGCCTGGCCGAAGCCAAGTTGGAATCTTCGAAAGTCAATCTCTCGCGCGTAAACGACATCGTGGTGGAAGTCGAAAAGCAGCTCGCTTCGTTGAAGCGCCAGGCGGCAAAGGCGCGGCGCTATTCCGAAATTCGCGAGCAGATGCGCGGCATCGTGCGGCAGATGCTGGCAGGCAAGGCACGCGAACTGGAGGCAGAAGCCGAGCGCATTGCAAGCCAGCTCGCGGAGTTTTCCGCCGCTGAAACGCAGCACGCACAGGCAATTCAGCAAGAAGAGGGCGAACAGGACCGCCTGAGCCAACGCAACTACGAGCTCGACACGGAAATTCGCCAGAATCAAAATCAGTTGAATCTGACGGCTCTCGAAGTGGACCGCGCGGAAAACAGAATTACGTTCAATACACACCGCGCAAGCGAACTCACGGGTCGGCAAAGCCAAATTGCCGCCGACTTGGGCGAACTGCACGCGCACACTACGGATTGGGAAACGCGCAGCGCTTCGCAGCGGCAGACCGTCACGATGCTGCGCGATGAAGCGGCCGGCCTTGCTGCTCGCGTGGAAGAATTGCAAACGCACGCGCAATCGCGCCTGATGCAAATTTCGCAATCCGAAACGCGTATCGAAGCGCTGCGTAGGACCGCTTTTGAGGCCGGCGAAAGTTTGTTGCGCCTCCACGGCGAACAGAAGCAGGCCGAAGAGGCGCTGGTTCATCAGGGCGAAGCACTTCGCAGGCGCGAAGCGAACGAACACGATTTGCTCGAGACCTCCATCCGCGTGCGAAGCGACGCTGAGGAAGCCGCATACGTGCTCGAGGCCGCGAACGGGCAAATGGCAGCTTCGAAACAGCAGTTAGCGGACCTTCACGGAAAGCTGGCCACGCTTCGCAACGAGCGCGAGGAGCGAGCGAAGCGCGCGGATACCGTGCGCGATTCGCTCGCCGGCGTGCGTGCCCGTTACGCGACTCTCACGCAAATCCTGAACGACCGTTCCTACACCGCGGACGCCGTGCAAAAGCTCTTCGCGGCGAACGAACGCGGCGTTGGCCAGGATTTTTGTGCAGTTGGCGTCCTCGCGGACTACGCCGAAGTGCCGGAAGCTCACGAGGCAGCCATCGAACAGTATTTGCGCGACGAACTGGAATACGTCGTGGTTGAAACTTTTGATCATGCGCGCGCCGGCGTCTCCCTGTTGCAAGAAGAAGTCGGCGGCCGCGCAACATTCTTTGTCGATTCGACCAAAAATTTGCAGGTGAACGAGTACGAGCCGATCATTCCCTTCCGCGCCGAGGACGGCGTTTTTGCGCGGTTGGACAAGCTCGTCGAATTCCGCGATCCGCTTGGACCTGCGGCAAAACAGTTTTTGCCAAGGTTGCGCGGCGCCTACCTAACAGACAGCGCGGCGGGCGCAGAAAGGTTGGCGCGCGAAAATCCTCACTACGCCTTCGTCACGCCTGACGGAACCTCCTACCAGGGCCGCATGGTAACCGGCGGGCGCCCCGACGAAGCGGGCCCTCTCGGCATGAAACGTGAACTTCGCGCGCTGGACGCCGAACTCACCACGAAGCGGAGGCATCGCTCGAAACGGTGACGGCGAATCAGCACGAAGCAGAACGCAACGTGATTAACGCCACGCACAAACACCAGCAGAGCCAGGGCGAATTGGCGCGGCTCGGTCTCGAGTTGACGGTTTGCCAGAACGACCTGTCACGGCTACGCCAGGAGGTTGCGGAAGCGCGGAAGCGTGCGGAACGAGCTGTCGCCGAGCACGAGACTGCCTCCTTGAGCCGGGCGGAAGCCGAAGCGGAGTGCGCCCGGCTATCGGAAACCCTCGTGCAATTGCGCGGCTCGGTCCAATGCGAACAGGACGAGCTCGCTGCTGGACGCGCGGAAATGGCCGCTCGGCAGGAGCGGCTCGCCGCGGCAGAAGCGATTGCAGCCCGCCTGTCCGAAGAACGCGCCGAACTGGATCGCCGCGGAAATGTACTCCGCCAACAGGAAGTTGCGATCAAGGAAGAAACGGCAACGCTCACAATTCAAAGCGAAGAACTGGGGCGCCACCTCGAAGCCTTACGCGCGGAAAAATTGCGCTTGGATGTGCGC
>QHYO01000188.1 GCA_003224135.1 Acidobacteriota bacterium
TAGTCTCATTTTCTCCTCCAAAATCCGACGAATCATCGCCGCTCACTCGGGTTCACTTAGTAATGGTCCCGGCGATAACGTTCGTGACGCTCGCGGTACTCGTTGCGAGAATGCTTTTCGCGTTCCCGCGCTTCGTGGTTTTCATGTCGCCAGTGGCGCGCCTCTCGGCTGTTGTATCCAAACCGTTCCGCGGCTTCGTGCGCCCGCCATTCTGTGTAGCGCACCTGGCGATCGCGAGAATGATCGCCCCAATCGGCGGCCTTGGCGTTCGAAGCATCCGCAAACAACATGAACCCGCCAAGCACCGCGGTCGCGAGCGCCAGGGTGCCCACCCACCTTTTGCCATGTCTGCTTTGCGCGTTTTTCATGTTCTCTCCCGTGTCCATGCCACGCTGGGTTGGGCTTTCGGGACACTCATGAAACACTGCGGTTGGAAGAATGTTGCGTACTGTTGATTAGCGCCAAAACACAGAATTTTTTGAGGGAGTTCTTTCTAGATTCTTTGCGAGGCGGACGTAAACGCGTCGATTCCAAAAACAGTCCTAAAAAAGCAAAGCGCTCCATCCGCTCGGAGCGCTTTGCCCATTTTACTTTGTCTGCTTATTTGTTGGGCTGAACCTTTTCTCTACCGGTGATCGCGATCATGGTCCCTATCATGGTCATGGTCATGATCGTCCCAATCGCGGTCGGTGTGCCAGCGCCCACCTTCGACGTCCCACCACTTATGGGAGTGTTCCCAGCAGTAGTGGCGAGCCTCTCGCAATTCCTCGCGCCCACGTTCAGCCTGCTTGCTCTCATATCCGTGGCGTCGGATCGCTTCATGCAAGCGATGGTCGGCCTTTACGATTCGCTCCTGACACTCATTGTCGGCCTTCGCCCCTGGCGCTCCTAGAAAGAGTGTCAGTCCCGCGGCCAGTGCGGTCGTTCCAAGCGCGATTTTCCAGTTTCCTAAATTGTTTCGCATTTCGACTCTCTCCTCTCAGATGAGGCCTTCGAACGCTCCAGATAAAGTACGGAACGAATACTTAGCATGCCATATAGCATAGACCGTAACCATCACAGAAGATTGCAGTAAGGTTTAGCCCCACAAGACGGGTTGGCAGACTTCAATACGCTTGAAGAAAAGGATCAACTTCCATGTGGTATTTCTCAAGGCCTGATCGGATCACTTCAAACGCATCATCGACATTGTCGGCAAACTGCAGCAGCTTGTACTCTTCTTCGTTGATCGTTCCCCAACGAACCATGGCTTTCCAGTTCAGCACTTCATCCCAATATTTTTTCCCATAAATCAGGATCAAATTGTCTTTCGGCAATTTGCCAGTCTGTAGCAGAGTCATCATTTCCCATAATTCATCCATGGTTCCAAAACCGCCGGGAAACACGATGAGCGCTTTCGCAATCTGCGCAAACCACAATTTGCGCATAAAAAAATAATGAAAATTAAAACTCAGTTCCGAGCTGATATAGGGATTCGCAAACTGCTCGTGCGGCAACTCAATCGAAAGTCCGACGGACTTTCCTCCCGCTTCATACGCGCCGCGGTTTGCCGCTTCCATGATTCCCGGACCGCCTCCCGAGCACACAACAAATCGCCGTGGCTTCGGTCCCAGCGACATTGCCCACGTTGTTATCTTGTGCGACAGCGCCCGCGCCTCTTCGTAGTACCGCGACATCTCCAGTGCGCTCTTTGCTGACCGCAAGGCCGCCTTATGTTTCGTCTTTGCCTGCGCGGTCTTTCCCGTTTTGGCCTTTTTCAAGCGGCCCAACCGCGCCAGCGCATCTTCCCGCGAATCGATTCGCGCCGATCCAAACATCACAATGGTGTCGCCGATTCCTTCCCGCTTTAGTTTTGTCATGGGGTCGATGTATTCGGCCAGGATGCGCAACGGCCTG
>QHYO01000189.1 GCA_003224135.1 Acidobacteriota bacterium
TTTTCTCTCGCGCATCGCCATTCTCATCCTGTTGTTTCTCGTCGGCCTCGAAACCAGTTTTGTCGAAATGAAGCGGGTGGGAAAAACGGCTTTGATTGTTGCGGTGATCGGCGTGATTGTTCCGATGGGCCTGGGTATGGGCGTCATGAAACTGTTGCATCCGAGTTCCGCGCTCGCGAGTGATCTTTTTATCGGCGGCATTCTTACTGCTACCAGTGTTGGCATCACAGCGCGTGTTCTGCGCGACCTGCACCAGGAAAACCGCGATGAATCCAAAATAATTCTTGGCGCTGCAGTCATTGATGATGTTCTCAGCTTGGTCGTTCTCGCTGTCGTTAGCGGTCTCGCCGTTACCGGAAAAGTCAGCGTACTCGAAATTGGCCGCATTTCTTTGGTGGCGGCAATTTTTCTCGCCGGTTCGCTGGGGATCGGCGTCTGGCTCACTCCTAAGCTTGTGCGGTATCTCTCCGGCGCCGGAATTCACGATCTGAAACTTCTTTTCGGGCTTGGCTTCGCGTTTCTGCTTGCCTGGTTCGCGAATCTCGCCGGCCTGACAACGATTGTCGGCGCGTTTGCCGCCGGAATGATCCTGAATGATTTTTTCGACAGCGAACTCGAAGGCGAATCACTTCACAAATTGTTGTCACCGGTTGAGTCGCTCGTGGTTCCGCTCTTTTTCGTATGGATGGGAATCCAAGTAAAACTTGAATCGCTCGGCAGCCGCGACGTTCTGATTTCAGGCATCGCGCTTACCGTAGTTGCGATTCTCGGAAAGCTTGTCAGCGGTTTCGGATGTCCTCCTTCCATGAACCGTTGGGCCGTAGGAATCGGCATGATGCCGCGCGGCGAAGTCGGTTTGATTTTTGCCGGCATCGGAAAAAACATCGGCGCGATCGACGATGGACTATTTTCCGCAATCATAATCCTGGTGATGATCACCACTCTCCTTGCGCCAATTCTTCTTCGCGCGACGCTCGGTCAGGGCACGCTCGCCGGTCTTCGGTGATTCCTATCTGCGACTAGCGCGAAGCGGCGGCGAGACGGCGCGTGACATAGTCGTTCACGTAGGCGGTGAACACTTCGTTGATACGCTGGGTCACCGGGCCGGGTGCGCCTACAAATTTGTGCCCCGCGACCTCTCCGACGCCAATCACGTGCCGATTGGTGGAAGAGATGAAAACTTCATCGGCGGCATAGAGATCTTCCAGGCGCAACGTTTGCTCTTTCACGATCGTTCCGGCTTCTCCGGAAATTTCCAGAAGAATGCTGCGTGTGACGCCTTCGAGGCAGCCGGAGTTTAGCGGCGGAGTGAGAACAGAGCCGCCCCTGACGATGTAGAGATTCGCGGCGGTACATTCGGCAATTTCGCCGCGTTCATTGAGCATGACGACTTCGTCGAATCCTTCTTTTTGCGCTTCGGCAACAGACCAGACATTGTTGAGCCAGGAAATTGTTTTTACGCTGGAAATGGGCGAGGCGGCGTGGCGGCCGTGTTCGCGAACCGCGAGACGAACCGGTTCGCGATATTCGGGAAGCGACGCGGTAGAAATGATGAGATCGACGGCGGGCAGCTCTTCGTCACTGCGCCAGAAACTTACCTGGTTGTACACGAGATAGATGCGCGCGCAGCCTTCGGTAACTTTGTTGGCGCGAATGACTTCCTGGAGTTGAACGCGAACGCGCGGGCCAGCATATGGCACGGGCAGACGAATGATGGCGGCGTCCTTTTCGAGGCGGCGCCAGTGACGTTCAAAAGCGAAAGCCTCGCCGCGAACGATGCGCAACGTGCTGAAGAGGCCCCAGCCACAGATGAGGCCGGCTTGTCCAGGAGACAGCCGGACCTTTTCGATGGGGAGAAGTTGGTCGTTATGAAAGACGTGGCGATGAATCAAGGAGCGTGCCTCGCAGGAGTGGGATCGAAAGTATTGTAGCTGAAAGGAGAGGAGGAGGCAGTCGTCAGACAGTTGTCAGTTAATCAGCGTTGGGAGGGCGGGGGCCAACGAACAGGGCTGCGCGAGGGGCGGGTTCCGAAATGGGAATTGGGAATAAGGTGTCGGTCAAAATCTCAGCCTGAGGGGGTGTAGATGACTTATTTCTTCAAGAGTGAAAAGAGTGAGTGAAGAGGGAAAAGGCGAGTCAGAAGGAAAGGACTTAGGGCAGAGGAGTTCAAAGCCCCACGAAAACCGAGGATGCGGCTTTAGGGTTGTCCATGTGCACGAGGATGGGGCTGCTTATTTAGCCCGATTTTCGACGGAGAGACCGGGAATGCGCCGGAACTCGCGTTCGTTGTTCGTGGCGACATCCAAAGCGACGGCGTGAACAGCTATCCAGAGGTCGTTATTATCGCCGATGGGGCGGCCTTGTTTTTCCATGACCCCAGAAGAGCACGACGTATCGTGCTCCTGCCAAGGAAGCCGCGAGTCTATCGGGAAACTTAGAGAAGAAGCTGAGGTTTCGATGTCAGGAGAGAATCTGTGACGGTGGGAGCCTGCATTCTGCGACGGTACTCCCGCTTAGCTGAGCCTTCCTGATTCTGCTACGATGGGCCGGCAACCTTGAACCAAGAGAGAAAAGCGCGTCAAAGAACAGACGACAGGAGAACAATGTGGCTGTGGTAGCGGGAGTGGATGTTGGTGGAACAGCGGTCAACTACACGCTAGTGGATGGGCAGGAGAGATTTCTTGTTGAGGGATTGTGCGAGCATCCGTCGCTTGCGAAGCAGGGGCCGGGGATTTGTCTGCAGCAGATCGCGGATGGGTTGAAAGTGGCCACGGATCGGGCGGGTGTTGCGCTTGTGGACGTGGTGGCTGTGGGCCTGGATACGCCTGGGCCAGCCAGCGCGGCTGGCCAGATGAGTGCCCGTGGCTCGACAAACTTTGTTCATGCGCGGTGGGCGGGATTCGACATTCGTGAGGGACTGGCGCACAAGCTCGGCAAACCCGTGTCCTATTTGAACGATGCAAATGCAGCCGCACTTTGGGGGCACTACGCAATTTTTGGCGCGAACAGCCGGGAGACTTCGGTTTCCATCATTATTGGGACGGGGAATGGAGGCGGAATCATCCTCGATGGGAACGTGGTGAAGGGGAAGAATGGTTTTGGCGGAGAGTTGGGCCACGTGTTGGTTCCTTATCAAAGCATCGCCGGAACCAGCGGAATCCATCCAGTTTGCAATTGCGGACGTATTGGGGACCTCGAATCGCTTTGTTCCCTCACCGCGATCGAGAGAAATCTGTTGCCGTATTTTCTGCCGCGATATCCGGGGCACGAATTGGCGAAATTGGAGCCGCACCAGGCGGCAAAGCTCGTACGTGGATTTGCGGACAAGGGCGATGCCCTCTGCAGGGAAATTTTTCGAGTGCAAGCGCATGCCTTGGGATTGTTCTTTGACGAGATGGTGAACACGTTCGACCCGGATGCGCTGATCGTGGGAGGCGGAGCGTTGGAGGCGAGCGAAGGGTTCCAGAAATGGTTCATGGGCGAAATCCGTATGGGTATGCCTAACCAGCGCGAGGAGCAGGCTGGGATTCCGATTCATGTGATACCGAATGGAGACACCGCGGGAGCGCGTGGAGCGGCGATTGAGGCATTACAGTTGGCGAGGCAAAGCGGGTTGATGTAGCGCCGTCGCGCCTGCTCGTTTTCGAATACGCGACGTGTCGCACGTACGGCGCTGATTGAGACCTCTACAGAGGTAGGTGAAGTTTGGATCTTGCGGAGGACTTGTCGCGGTACAGGGAGCGATCTGCGGCGACCAAAAGCTCGTCGAGGTTTTGGCCGTCGAACGGATAAAGAGCGACGCCGGTGCTGACGGAGAGCGGAGGGTCTTCGGTCTCGTTGCGAAGGCGATCGGAAATGCGTTGAGCGACGACGAGCGCAGATTGGGTGTTCGTCTCCGGAAGGATGAGAACAAATTCGTCTCCACCGTAACGAGCGGCGACGTCAATTTCGCGTGAGTGAAGGCGAAGAATGTCGGCGAGACGGCAGAGCGCACGACTACCGACAAGATGACCGCGCGTGTCATTGATTCTTTTCAAGTGATCGAGGTCCAGGAGAACGATCGCGAAGGGCGATTGCGAGCGGCCATAGCGTTTGATTTCAAAATCGATAGCCTCGACGAGGCGGCGATAGTTTGCAAGCCCAGTGAGTGGATCGCTTTCGGCCAATTGGCGAACGTGATCTTCGGCATGCTTGTGTGCGGTGGACTCGGCGGCGAGAACCATGCTGGTCACGGCGACGATGGCCATAAAAGACTGCAAGAGAAGCAGAGAAGTATTTTGAGAGCTCCTGGCGAATGGACCGTATCCGTTGACGGTGCCCCAGGTGGCGACGATTGCCAGGAGGCAAGTTGCGGTGGCGGCTTTTCTGCGGCCGAAACGAGACGCAGCCCAAACGAGGAAGGGAAAGCAAAGATAT
>QHYO01000187.1 GCA_003224135.1 Acidobacteriota bacterium
ATCCGGCTTCCTCCGTCATTCGTTCGGGTTCGGGTTCGCGATGCTCAGGGCGCAAGCGCAAATCCCAGCCGGATGTTCGCGCCACGCAACGACTTCTTCAGTGTACGGGCGCGTGGAAAACGGGTCAAGCGTACATTGGTACAGTTGCTTCCAGCTGTTCTT
Organism: Acidobacteriota bacterium; assembly: GCA_003224135.1. GTDB lineage: Bacteria > Acidobacteriota > Terriglobia > Acidiferrales > UBA7541 > Acidiferrum. Next base: position 163 of record QHYO01000187.1, read on the forward strand.
TAGGCCCGCCCACGGCAGCGCACAAAAATCTGCGTGCGAAAACGTTCGCGCGCAAATTTTGAACTTTTCACCGTTAACTGTACACTCTCCCCATGGCTGACCGCTCCGTTTTCGTCGGGGTCTTCCCCGAAACCATCGTGCTCGATCCCGGCGACCAGGTTTCCTGGCTCTGCGATGCTGGCAATCTTCGCATCGAATTCGACGTCAACCGCTGCCCATTCAGCTCGAATGTGTTCCAGGCGCCTCCCGGAATGCGCCTGCAGACTGGTCCCGCGCGCCCCGGTTCTAAAGCCGTCGGCTACAAATACCGCGTCTGGATCAACGACCAGCTCGTCGGCCGCGGCGAAGTCTTCCTCCGCGACTAGCAAATACACCTTCGCAGCCTGCACACACAGCCTCAGCGGTGGACATTGAGGCTAATGGTAGCGGTGTGGGTCAAGCTGCCGGAGATGCCATTGATCCGGATCGAGAAGGTACCCGTTGCCGCGTTGTTTTTTGCGGACAGTGTCAGGGTGCTTGTGCTGGTAGCGCTGCCAGGACTGAAGGATGCGGTTACGCCACGGGGCAAGCCAGAAGCAGACAAGTTGACGCTGCCGGTAAAACCGTTCTGCGATGTGACCATGATCGAGGACGTGATTTTGCCTCCCCGCGCGAGGCTCAACGAATTCGGCGAGGCAGTGAGAGCAAAGTTCGGCGGAGGCACCACAGTGAGGGAGACCGTTGTGCTGTGCGACAACGCGCCAGACGCACCGGTAACCGTTATGGTGAACGTTCCGAGCGCCGCCGCGCTGCCGGCAGTCAGCGTGAGCGTACTCGCGCTGGTTGTGCTGCCGGGGTTGAATGCCGCGGTCACTCCGATGGGCAGGCCAGAGGCAGAAAGGCTTACAGTGCCCTTGAACCCATTCAGCGGGTTGATGCTGATAGCGCTAGTACCTTTCGCTCCCTGAGCAATGTTAAGGCTGCTCGGAGAAGCGGAAAGCGCGTAGTCGCCCGCCGGGTTCACCGTAAGCGTGATTGTGGCTTTGCTGCTCAGGGTCCCTGAGGAGCCCGTGACAGTTACAGTGAAGGTACCAGTTGCTGCAGTGCCGCTCGCGGATAGAGTCAGCAGGCTGGTGGTGCTCGCAGGATTCGTGCCGAAGAGAGCGCTGACGCCGCCAGGTAAACCGGACGCGGTCAAATTCACATTGCCGCTGAATCCGTTCACGGGATTGATCGTGATGGTAGTCAAACCGGACGCGCCTTGGGGAAAAGTCAAGGTGCCGGGCGACGTCGATAGCGTGAACCCAGGCTGGGGAGCAGACGACAGCCAGTTGTTCACCAAATTCGCGGCGTTGACAGTTCCAATGCCAGTGGCGAAGTCCCAACCAACATGCGTGCCGTAGGCGGGCGCAAAAGAGCTGTTGGAAGTCGAAAGTACGCCCACAGAACCGTCAGCGAGATAACAATTGGGGCCCGCGCAATCCACATCCATGTCACCTGAAGTCACGTCGTAGAAAATGCAGTTGCTGGCCACGGCGTTGCCATGGTCTGAATTGCAAGAGCCGCTGCCGCTTGAACCATATTCCACAGCGGCAAGCTGGTAATAGACAGCGGCGGGATTGCCCTGCGGTCCACCAGCCTTCTGGTTGATGAGCGCTTGGATGCCAGCCATGATTGGAGACGAGAACGACGTTCCACCGGCGCCAGACCAAGCGCTGGGATCAGCTCCACACGCGGCTCCGCCATGCGCGGTATCCGACCAGCAAAACACATAGTAGTGACTCCACAAGCCGTCCGCTGCGAACAGGGAAACGTCCGGAGTGTCGCGCACGCCATCCGTTGGGTTGCCTAGAACATTTTGCCATGCGGGTTTTGTCCATCCGGCACAGGATCCGCCTACAACGCCTGTGGTAGACGCCGTTCCGCTGGCGCATTGGCTCGGACCGCCGCCGCCGGCCACAGTGGACGCAAAGAATGATCCGAAAAGCGGGTCGTTGCAAAGACTCGTCGAACCATAAGTCGGGCTGAAACCCAGGTAGGTGGAAACCAGTTCTCCGGCGCAAGAGTCATTCCAGGGAATCTCTGGGATATAGGAGACGGCCGAACCGAACGCCGAGGTGTTGGTGGAATTCCAATAGTTGGCGTTGGTACCCGAGTAGGTATCGCTGAAATCGGTACCACCCACGGCTACGTTATTGGGTGTGGAGGCGAAGGCGTTGACTCCGATCCCGTGAGTTGCCTCAGTCGCACTGTTGTCGCAGCCTGCAGCACCGCTGTCCCCAGCGGCCACAAAAACGGAGACGCCTTCAGCAACGGCCTGCTGATAGGCAGAGTTGTACGCCGCATTGGCGGCGGCGCCGTTGACGGTTTCGCATTGCCCATAACTAATGCTCATGATCGAAGGAGGCGGAGCGGCGGCGTTGATCAGATTCTGGATTGCGATCAGGCCGCCGAAAGTCGTGCTGGTATCCGCGCAGGCAGCCATCTCGATGGCAGCGCTCGGCGCAGAGGCGCTGGCCCATTCGGCGTCAAGAATGGCTTCCGCGTCATTGGGAACGATGATTCCGGGAGCGCCGCAGTTGTTACCGGGCTGCGCGGGTGGAGCGGGCGGGTGGACCTGCGTGAAAGAACCTGAGCTGTAGTTGGAGAGGCCGAAAGTCTGACGGAACGTATTCCAGTCTGAAGCGCTGAACACGTCGGTGTCTTCAATGAGCGCAATCGTTTGGCCCTGACCAGAAATGCCCGCGCTGAAGAGAACATTCAAGTTGTAAATCTGTGCCAGATCCGCGGGAACGACCGCGTAATTGCTATCACCGAAGACACCCGGAAAAGTAAATTCCTGATTGACCTTGCGCAGATGATGCATCGCATGCGGGCGAAAATCGTGTAGAGAAACCACTCCCGCTACGACGGGAGCGAGGGCGGCGGGAATTTGTGGATCGCTGATGTTGCCGACGTGCTTCTCACCTTTGACTTCGAGGTGATGAATCTCCGTCAGGAAGGTTTTTCGTACCTGCGCGGCTGTGCCGGAAAAATCAATCAGCATCCCGCTGGGATACACAACGTTCACCTGAAAACCATGGGATTCGAGCCAGCCGATGACAACATCGAGGTCGGACTTTGTCAGCCCGAAACGTTCACCGAATTCCTGCGCGCTCAGCCAGTGATGGAAGTTTGGCGAACTTTTGCTTTGAAGTTCGTCGAGAAATTGCTGAAGTGCCAGCTCTTGCTCGGGGGAGCGTTTCAGTTGAAGCAACATGTGGTCCATTGCGAAACCGTTTGCCACCCGGCCGCGGTCGTTCGCAGGCCGCGCTTCGGGATGCGTATTGCCCGTAAGCGCGACGCGATTCATTTCATCGATTCCTTGCGTGATTCGCGGGCGAGCATGGAGACCTGATTCGGCCTGTGCACTGACCGACGGCGCGGCAATGAGAACAACCAGGACCACTGCGGAGAACAATCCCAATATGCGAGCCATGGGTCTCCTTTCTTTCTCAAACGAAAGTTTTTCCCAAGTACGACTCGGAGTGAAGAAAGCCATCCGCCTAAGCGCGGCGATGCCAATCAGCAGTCGCTCAGTCACCAGCGCTAAGCCTCCTGATGGCACGAGGCTGATCTCAACTCACAAAGCGAAAGAGAAATGGCCCTGCTGATGGTTGGATATTTAATAGGGTAATTTGGCGTTGAGCGCAACGGACCCGACGGACAGTTTTCGGCCAGTTGCCCGCCCCGGCTCACTCGATGTGCACAAGAATCTGGCAGCTCGCTCCTAAGCGGATTTCAGGGGAAACTGGATCTCAAGCATCTGATCAAGGTAGATCTCGCGTTTCGGGCCCGCGAGTTGATAGCCCCGAACATTCATCCATTTGCGAATAGCGTTATAGCCTTGCTCGGAGCTGTCGTCGTCCAGCCCGGAATAGGCGCAGGCGACTGTTGCAGCAGGAAGTTGCTTCACGTCGTAAAAACTCCGAAATGGCACTGCGTGCTTCAGCGAGACAAAGGGCTCGCCATCCAGCGAACCCGAGTCCGCGCAACGATGCCAGAGAACTCCACGCAGGTCGCCGATCGAGCGGGCAGGCAGATCATTCATCAATTCCTGTTCAAATCGCAAAATGTCGGTGTACTTTTTCACTTTCGCGCGAACAGACGCGATAACGGTAGCTGGACGGTTCTTCACGACCACGGAAATGGGGCGCTTCGAAACATCAAGCTCCTCCAGAGCTGCATCAACGTATTGCAAAGATCGCGTAGCCCTATGGATCGACTGCTCAATGCTTCGTTTGAGTTCGCACAACAGGTCCCGCCGACCCTTCCGAGATCCTGCTCCGTTGAGTTGACTGCGAACATCAGCGAGCGGCAGTCCCAGGCTTTTCAGCGAGACGATCGACGCCAGCTCTTCCAGCTGCTCGGGTCGATATTGACGATACCCGGTGCGGGCATCCACGCTCGCGGGCCGCAATAGGCCAATCTCGTCATAGAAGCGAAGGGTCTTCGCAGAAACCCCGCCTAAGTACGCGAACTCACCGATTCGGTATTGCGTTGCCATAGAAAACTCTTGTCCTCATAGAGCGACTCTGAAAATACGATACCACTGTCCTGAGATTGCATTGCTGATTTTTGCCTTGAACCTTCCGCTGCACTGGAATGTTTTACTAGTCGAGGAGGCAAGGACATGCATTCTCTATCACTGATTGGAGCGCTTCTGCTCTGCGTATTTCTGTTCGGTCTCGTACGGCCTTCACTCGCGCAAACGCCGCCTAAACCACGGACGGGAGATGATCCGCGAACAGCCATCGAGCTCTATTTCCAGGCGCACGCGTTGGGCAAAGCTGAATTCATTGAGCGGGCGTTCACGCCTGACGCCAAAATCAAATTCGTCGATGCCGGCGAATCAAAAGAGTGGACGCGCGACGAATTCGCGAAACGATTCGAGAAGGCGGCGCAGGACGAACACCGCAGGGTGCGCCGCGTCGAAAGGCTGGACGTTACCGGCACAGCTGCCAGCGCCGTACTCACCTTGAACTACCCACAGGTTCAGTTCACCGATCACATATCGCTCTTGAAGATTGGCGGCCAGTGGAGAATTGTCGGCAAAATTTTCTCTGCCGAGCGCAGGGACGTCGGGCAGGAGGCCCTCAAGACGACGCAGGAGCGATCGCTTCCCTTCGAACCACGGAAAATTGTCGGGAACATTTATTATGTGGGTGCGAACCTGATCAGCTCATTCCTGATTGTCACCCCTGCCGGCAACATCCTTCTGGACACCGGACCCAGCCAAATGCTACCGCAAGTCGCGGCAAACATCGAGAAGCTCGGATTCAAGCTGCAAGACGTAAAGGTCTTGCTGAATAGCCACGCGCATGACGACCATTGCGGCGGGTTTGCCGAAATAAAACGCCGAACCGGCGCGACGCTGATCGCCAGCAAGCTTGATGGCGACCTTATGATGCAGGGAGGCAAAGGAGACTTCTATTGGGGCGACGACGCAAAGTACGAGCCAGTGATTCCAGATCGCATCGTTTCAGATGGCGAACGCGTCGAGATTGGCGGTGTGAGTTTGACGGCTCATCTAACGCCCGGTCACACCAAGGGTTGCACCAGTTGGTCAATGCGCGTTCACGAAGACGGCAAGAATTACGACGTGCTCTTCCTGTGTGGCCTCACCGTATCTCCCTACAAGCTGACCAATAACGACAAATATCCAAACATCGTTGAAGACGAGCGCAGCACGCTACAACGGCTGGGCGGCATGCATGCCGATGTTTTGCTTGCACCTCACGGCTTCTATTTCGATCTGGAAGGCAAGGTCGCGCGGCAGCAAGTCGGCGCTCCAAACCCCTTTGTAGATCCAGACGAACTTGGCCGGCATGTCTCTGAAATGAAAAAAGACTTTGAGGAAGCTTTGCAAGCCCAGGAAAAACAGCGGTAGATCTCGCTCGCTGAGTCAGGGATCGGCAAACTCACGCCGGGCAGACGCATCCTTCCAAATCTAGCTCATGCTTGCCCTGCCGCCAGACCCTTCATCATTTGCGAAAGCGCGTTCGCATCAGGAGCTTGTCCGGCAGGCGTTAGCTTGTCCACAACATTGGGTAGCATCTGCGAAAGCACAGACGTGACCTGGCCCTGATCCATTCCCATTTTGGCAGCGATGTTTTGCAAAGCATCGCAATGCAGAACGCTTTGTAGTTGGTCGGCCGACACTGGCAGGTTTTGTCCCGTGCCGATCCATGATGCCACCACGCCTCCAAGGCCCTTTTCTTGGAACATTCGCTGCAGGCCCGCGATTCCACCAACCTGCGGGCTATTGATGTACTCCAGCAACATGCTGAGCGCACCGGTATGCTGCTGCGGTTGCACACCCGCGTTACCCATTCCGGCCATTCCCATCACATCATCCAAGAGTCCCATGATTTTTCTCCTTCCGTTTTCTGCGTGGGGAAATCTTCAAAAAACAAAATTCATTCGCACCGATGGCAACCGGGGCTGGGGAGATATGCAACCCCAGCCCCAGCCCCAGCCCCAGCCCCTGCTGCTGCCCAATTTTGCCGCTACTTCTGCTTTGCAATCACCAGCCCGGCAATCTTCTTGTAGGTTGCCGCGGGAATGATCTTCTTGTTCACCAGATCCGTCTTCTTCGCATAAGGACGCCCATCGATGATTTTTTGGGCGTAGGCATCACCGATGCCGGGCAGCGCCTTCAATTCGTCGAGTGACGCAGAGTTAATGTCCACCAGGTCTTTCTTGGCGGCCGTTGCACCCGCCGCAGCTGACTTGCCAGCGGCTTGCGGTACCGGCTGGGAAACTGCCACGGAAATTCCAAGTATGGCTACCAGGACCGCCAGCAGCATGGTTTTCATGATCTTGTTCATTTGCATTTCTCCTCTGTGTTCCGTGAATTGTATTCTTTGAATTTAATCGCTAACCATCCATTATTTTTCCGCTGCTCTATATCCGGCTTTCGTGGCGTCCGCTTCCGTCATGTACTTTCCCTGCTTTGTCTTTCCATACCAGCGGGTGCCGGGCTTGTGGTAGATGCCGGAGTCCGTATTAACCCAGACCATTCCATTGCTGTTGGCAGGCGGCGTCTGTTGCTGAGTGGTCGTTGCCTTCGTGGAAGTTGATGCTGTGTTGGTAGATGACGGTTGAGCCGGCGCTGGCTTGTCTGCGGGAGTGCTCGAATGGGTATTCGGAGACCTGCTACTCGAAGAACTGCCGGTCGAATTGGTGGCCGACGCCGTTTTGCGTTCCGGAGTACTGGCAGGAGCAGGATTCGCAGCAGGCGCCGAGGCTGCTGTCCCGGTGTCGGCGCTATCGGAAGACTTGGCTTTCTTGGAGCTGCTCTTTTTCGTTGTGCTTGCGTCCACGCCGGCAGTGGTATCCGCCGTGGCAGACTTGCTGTCAGCAGCGCTATCCGAGGCATCGCCGCTCTTGCTCTTTTTCGAACGACTCTTTTTGGCTGTGCTCGTATCTGCGCTCGCAGCGCTGTCGCTCGTGGCGGTCTTACCTGCACCGGCGCTATCCGCTGCGTCGGCCGATTTCTTGGAACGGCTCTTTTTCTTCGCGGTCGTTGTGTCCCCTGTACTCGCTGCTGAGCTGTCTGCCACCTCGGCGGTCTTCTTCTTTGACCGGCTCTTCTTGGCAGGGGCTGCCGAATCGTCAGGAGCCGCGGTATCGGCACTCGCCGTCGCCTTCTTCTTCGATTTCGACTTCGGAGTCTTCGTGGAGTCGGCGCTCGCGTCCGCGCTACTCTGCGAGGCGTCGGCCGCAGCCTTCTTTTTGCTCTTCTTTTTGGTGGCGGTGCTACTACTGTCGCTCTGGTCCGTCGAACCCGCTTGCTGCGCTCCACGCGTCGCCACACTGCCGCAAATCAGCAGCATCGCCGCAACCAGCGCCAAAACCACTCCTTTGCTCGATCTCATCGGCGCTCCCTCCCTCCGCTTCGGTTTGCCTTGGGCCGGGCACACTCGTAGCTAACGTGTGCGGGCGGGTTGGGGTGGCTCCAGGCATGCCTTGCGGGAATTCCTCAGTGGAATGCGCGCATCATCCTGGAGAAATAGGGTGAAGTCAAGGTGAAAGGAAACGCCTAAACGGTCGAGTAGCGGAGTCTACGGGCAAGGCTCAAGACGCTAACACGAAAAAGAAGATACCGTGACATTTCGGAAAGTGATGGGTGAAGCGGGTCGGGGAAACTGGAGTTAATCCCCGGCAGCCATTGCGCGCGGCTCTTCGATCAACTCGGCAAGCCCGCGGCGCATCGGCCCGATCGAAAATGCGGGAACCTCGCGCTCGGGGGCCACAGAGAGGCTGGCAGCCTTGTGCGGAAATTCCTGCCGCCGGTCCAGCTTCAGGCCAGCTTCCTTCAGGAACTCGGCAGAAAAGCCCAGGTCTTCCGCTCGGTCCACGCCCCAGAACCAGAGTTTTTCTTCATTCCTCTGCAGAAAGTCCAGTCCTTCTTCAAGCTTCTTCATCGCCCGGTCAAAGGAACTGGCCAGGAAGTACACGCCAAGATTCCAAGCGTGTCGCGGGTAGTGCACCTGAATCCTGATGCAGTATTTGCCGACCTGATTGCGTTCGATGCTGCAGCGATAGTCGTTCTTTACAATTCTGACAGCCTGAGTTCGCGTAGCCATTGGAGTTACCAATTGAATGAAGTCAGAGTCGTTTTGCAGTTATTGCGGGCCCGGAAGGCGACGGCAGGAGCCGGGATCCGCTCCCCATGGATTACAGGTACCTAAGGTCGCCGCAGGTTGGGCCTTGCGGATATCAAAAAGGGACAGCAATAGCGTAGCGGGCGGATTGCTGGAGCGCAAGTACCCCCTATGTAAACTATAAACCTTTTATTTTCAATAGGTTGAACTAACCGAGATCGCCGAAGCCCTTCAATTTTTCGGGCATCAGTTTCAACTTTCCTTCTTGTTTCAGACGCTCTTCGAGACTGGATCGGAACGCCTCATAAGCCAGTCCGCGCTTTTCATTGAGCACTTGTTCCGTCAAATCCTTCTTCTGTTTCTCAAAATCCGCCGGATTCGCTTCCGTTTTTGTTTCAACGCGGTAAACGAGCCAGTTCAATCCAAGATTCTGCGGAGCGGAAACGTCGCCAGCCTTCATCCCGAACGCTGCGCTGACCTGTTTACCGCTGCCGACGCCCGGAATCGAGCCTGCACGAGAGAATTCATCACTGGTTTTCGGGTCGAGCCCAAGCGCTTTTGCCGCAGCGTCGAACTTTTCACCGGCTTTCGCCCGCTTGCTCAGTTCTTCGGCCTTCGAGCGTGCGGCCTGTTGCGCTTTTTCTTGCTTCAGGGAAGCAACAATTTTATCTCGAACCTCTTCCAGACTGCCCTGGTGACTTGGGAGCACCTGCTTCAAGGTCAGCACAACATATCCGCGATCGGTACGAATGGGCGGACTTACTTCCCCTTCACGCAGCCGGAAAATGGTGTCCTTTACTTCCGGAGAATTGCCGAGTTCAAGAAGCGGCTCGTTCGCCGCAACTGCCCTCGTCTGAGCAACTTGCAGATGATATTCCTTTGCCAAATCCGCCAGCGGAGTGCGATTTGATTTGCGAATCGCCGTGGCAAGTTGGTCCGCAACTCTGCTGGCTTCGTTGTCAGCCTTTGCCAGCATCAGCGGCGCACGAATCGAATCTTTCACTTCGTCGAACGGCTTTGTGTGTGCGATTTCCTTTTCCAATACCTTGATGATGTGGAAGCCGTACTGCGTTTTCACCAAATCCGAAATGCTTCCGGGCTGCTGGGAAAAGGCCGCTTTCTCGAATTCCGGCACGGTCTGGCCCTGTACGATCCAGCCCAGATCCCCGCCCTTGTCCTTTGTTCCCGGATCCTCGGAATATTTCTTGGCCAGCTCATCGAACTTTGCGCCCTTTTTTGCCTGTTTGAGAACGTCCTCGGCCTTCTTCTTGATTTCGTCGACTTCGGCGTCCGGCTTGCCGACAGTCATAAAGAGAATGTGCTGCGCGTGCACACGATTGGGCACCTGATACTGCGCGATGTCCTGCTGATACTTTACTTTCAGTTCGTCGTCGGAGATTTGCACGCTCTGGCGAAGCTTCGTCAGATCGACCAGTCCGTATTCAACAGCCCTTTTCTCGGGAATTTGATACTGGCTTTTGCTCTTCTCGTAGGCTTCCTTGATTTCGGCCTCAGACGGGGTAATTTTGGCTTCGAGGTCCTCCGGCTTGACCAGCGCGTAGTTGAGCTTCACCTTTTCGTTCTGATAGCGGAATTGCTCCATCAACTCGTTGGGGCCGGCGCTGACACCATCGGTTACCAGCCGGCGAAACTTCTCTTCCAGGAGTCCCTGTTTGATCAGGTCTTCGAACACCGGCACGGTCATTCCAAAACGTTGCTGCACCTGCTGCGCGTACTGATCCATTCCCACGGGACTGTCGCCATTAAAAGCTGTCGGCAGGAATTGCTTTACGCGGTCCGCAATCTCTTCGTTCGTAACTTTGATTCCCAGGCGGTTCGCTTCGTATTGAACTTCTTTCGTGTATACCAGTTGCGTCAGGATTTGCCTGGCATAGAGCCCTTCGAGTGGTTTGGGCACCTGATTGCGTCGCTCAATTTCGCTGAGTTGTTGGCGCACCTCGGCCAGAGAGACGGTTTGGTCCCCAATCTTTGCCACCGTGTCGTTGGATTCCGAATCCGCAGTCGGTCCTGTCGGCAACAGGTAGCTGAGCATCCCGATTCCAAGCACCCCGATCACAGCCCCGAGAAGAATTCGGACTCCAAGTTTTCGTTGATCAAATGCTCCAGCCATCCGTAGCGTCTCCCTCGACTGTGGTCAAACCAAACATTATAGACGAGCGTACTGTTTCGCCTCAAATCAATTCGCGGAATTTCCTTCCTCTGAACGACGCGGCGAAAAACTATCTTCCGTTACGCCGGCCTGTTCTGCACTGCGGGGCATTCGTTGCGCGGTGGCCTAAGTTACAAGTTATCTATAAGCTCGAGGCGTCGAACGGTTTGGGAAAAAGCTCTCTCATCGGAACGATTTCGATCTTACCCTTCAGATTCGCCAGAATCACCGGTACGTCGCCGCAAAATTCCCAAATGAGCTGGCGGCACGCTCCGCAAGGCGCCGTCAGTGCATCCGTATCCGCCACCACCGCGATGGCATCGAAACCGCGTTCACCTTCGCTGATGGCTTTGACGATGGCGACGCGCTCCGCGCAGATCGTCAGCCCGTAGGTAGCGTTCTCCACGTTGCATCCGCCGAAGATTCTGCCAGACGTGGCGCGCAGTCCCGCGCCGACGCGGAAATTTGAGTACGCCGCATGCGCGTTCTCTCTCGCCGATTTCGCCGCGGCAATCAATGTTTCAAATTCGCTCGCGCTCAATGCCTCGTGTTCGCTCACGCCATGGCCCTCGCGATTTTTGGAATGACGGCTTTCAGAAGAGCGATAAACTGATCTTTTACGCGAGCGCCGGTCTCAAAAACTTCTTCCGCAGTAAGGCTGGCACCCGTGATGCCGGCGGCCATGTTGGTGACGCAGGAGATGCCAAGGACGCGAATGCCGGAGTGCCGTGCAGCCAGCACCTCCGGCACGGTGGACATGCCGACAAGGTCCGCGCCGAGAGTACGGAAGGAATGAATCTCCGCCGGTGTTTCGTAGTTAGGACCTGCAAGAGCGAGATAAACGCCTTCGTGAAGGTTGCTAGCGAGCTTTTTTCCTTCTTCCGCGACGAAGCGGCGGAATTCCGGGTCATACACGCGCGTCATATCCGGGAAGCGAGGACCGAAGCGATCTTCATTCGGTCCTATAAGGGGGTTCGCGCCCTGCAGATTGATGTGGTCGCGAATGGCGACTAGGGCGCCCTCGGAATAGCTGAGATTGATACCTCCAGCGGCGTTGGTGACAATGAGCGCTTTGGCGCCCATCCGCGCGAACACACGAATCGGAAACGCGACTTGCTTCGCCGAGTAGCCTTCGTACAAATGAACACGGCCCTGCATTCCCGCGACCGCAACACCATCCACCGTTCCAAGGACGAGTTGTCCGGCATGTCCGATTGCCGTCGATCGCGGGAAGTGAGGAATCTTTGCGTACGGAATCTTCTTGGCGTTTTCAAATTCATCTGCGAATGCGCCCAATCCTGAGCCGAGCACCAGCGCAATCTTTGGCTGCAACTTGGTTTTGGAAAGAATGAACTTTGCGGCCTTTTCTGCTTGCACGAACTCGGCGGTTGCTTTTTCCTTTGGTTTTCGATTCGGCATGAAACTCTTTCTTCCCAAACTCGCTACGTCAGCAGCCCAACGATGGACGCCGACATCAGGTTCGCCATCGTTCCCGCGAGCATCGCGCGAATACCCAGACGCGCAAGGTCTCCGCGCCGCTCCGGAGCAAGGGCACCAATTCCGCCAATCTGAATTCCGATGGAACTGAAATTTGCGAAGCCGCATAACGCAAACGTCGCGATGGTGAACGATCTAGGATCTATCTGACCCTTGTATCCGCCCAATTGCTGAAACGCGACGACTTCGTTCACGACCATTCGCGTTCCCAACAGATTTCCAATTAGCGAACAGTCGTTCCAGGGAATTCCGATTACAAATGCCACCGGCGCGAATACCCAGCCAAAAATCTGTTGCAAGCTTTCTGGAAACCGCGGCAGCCCATGCGCCGCGAGCCAGTTGTGAGTGCCGCCCATGATCGCATTCACCAGAGCCAGCAGCGCGATGAAGGTGATCAGCATCGCGCCGACATTTAGAGCCAGGTGCAAACCCTCAACGGTCCCTCGGGAAATCGCGCCGAGAAAATTCGCTTCCTTTTCCATCGGCGGCATTTCGACTCGGCCAGCCGTCAGCGGCTCTTCAGTTTCCGGCACCAGCATTTTAGCCATCAGCAGAGTTCCCGGCGCGGTCATGATCACGGCTGTCAGCAAATGTTTTGCCTCGACACCATAGCTAATGTAGAGCGCCATGATTGCGCCGGACACGTGAGCCATGCCGCTGGTCATGACGGTCATCAATTCCGATTTGGTCATTTTTGGCAGGAACGGCCGAATGGTCAGCGGAGCTTCCGTCTGCCCCATGAAAATGCTGGCCGCCACGTTCAGAGACTCCGCGCCGCTCGCGCCCATGATCCGCTGCATAAGCCAAGCCGCCGCGCGAATAACAATTTGCATCACGCCGAGGTAATAAAGCAGAGCGAACAGCGCCGCGATAAATATAATGGTTGGCAAAATCTGGAAGGCGAACACCGCTCCAAACGAAGAATTCTTCTTGCCCAGTTCGCCAAAAATAAATTCCGATCCCACATAGGAAAAATTTAAAAGCTGCGTCACTTTTGCGCCGAGCCACGCGAAAATCGCTCGCCCTACTTCAAACTTCAGCGCGAATGTCAATTGCAGTCCAACGCCCCACAAGACTGTTTTTAGCTTGATCGCTCGCCGATCCGTCGAAAACGCAAAAGCCAAGCCGACCATGCTGAGCAATCCCAGGATACCGGTAAATCGTCCCATGCACGCTCCGCTCTATCTCAGGGTTTGTACGTGCAAACCCTGAACCCCTCGAAGTCGTTAAACTCTAAGCCCCGACCAGCCGCCGCACAAGTTTTTTGGGGGCTAGAGGATGCTCGCCGAACACAAAACTTTTCTCTATGCGCTCTGTTGCTTCCGACAGCTTGGCGTCTGAGTTGTAGTGAATGGTTACAAGCGTTTCGCCGGAAGCTATGCGATCGCCAATCCTTTTGTGAAATTCGAGACCGACGGCGGGGTCGATCGCGTCTTCTTTCTTTTCGCGCCCGCCGCCCAGCATCGCCAGCGCCACGCCAAACTCCATACAATTCGTGGCGGTGAGATAGCCATTTGCGTGGCTGGTAACTTCTTTGTGATTTCGCGCCTGCGGGAGCCGTTCGTAATCGTCGACCACGCGCGCATCGCCGCCTTGTAGCGTAATGCCCTGCTTGAATTTTTCGAGAGCTTCGCCCGATGCGATAAGTCTCTCCGCGAGTACAAGGCCTTCATCCACTGATTTTGTTCGGTCGCCTAAATAAAACATCCAGGCGGAAAGCTCGATGCTTAGTTCGCGCAAATCTTTGGCTCCGCGCCCACGCAAAACTTCAATCGACTCGATGACTTCATGCGAGTGACCTGCGAATCGTCCGAGCGGCTGATCCATGTCGGTGATCAGCGCCACGGCTTTCTTTCCCATTCGGCGAGCGGTTTCGACCATCAACGCAGCCAGCCGCACAGCGTCTTCTTCCTTCTGCATGAACGCGCCGGAACCCGTTTTTACATCGAGCACGAGCGCGTCGATCCCTTCTGCAAGCTTCTTGCTCATGATGGAGGCGCAAATCAGGCCTATGTTTTCGACTGTCGAAGTCACGTCGCGCAGCGCATAGATCTTTTTGTCCGCCGGAGCAATCTCCGCTGTCTGGCCGATCAAGCCCATGCCGCACTCGCCGAGGATTTTGCGAAACTCCGCAAGCGTAAGCGCGGTGTTGAATCCTGGGATCGCTTCGAGCTTGTCCAGCGTTCCGCCCGTGTGGCCGAGCCCGCGGCCGCTGATCATCGGCACAGTCAGGCCGCCAGCAGCAACAATCGGCGCAAGAATCAGCGAAGTCTTGTCCCCCACTCCGCCCGTGGAGTGCTTGTCTACTTTTTTTCCGGGGAGTTCTGGGAACGTGATGACTTCGCCGGAATGCAACATCGCTTCTGTGAGGCTCGCGATTTCCGCTCCACTCAACCCGCGAATCCAGGTGGCCATCAACCACGAAGCCATCTGGTAATCGGGAATTTCCCCGCGCGTGTAGCCGGAGATTAGAAAATCGATCTCTTCGCGGGAGTGCTCTGCCGAATCGCGTTTCTTGCGGATGAGGTCAACGGCGCGCATGAATGTTTAAACGAACGGGCAGCCTAACATCCGCAACATACAGCGTCAAACGACCCGCCCCGGGGTGTTGCCCCGCGCGGAAGGCTCCATGCATGCGATGCAGTCAACACCCGTGGAGAAGAGTCTAAGCGGTGGCAGTAGCGGGGGATGAAGTTTGCGATGTAGATTCGGCCCGTCGTTGCGCCGGGAGTTCACCACGCTCGGCATAGAAAATAATGCCGACCACAAGGGCGGCGATCGCGAGGCCCGCGCCGAATTCGGTGGTCCAGAGCTCGGTCACACGGGCGCGGCGCGTCTGCGCGTCGAAAAAGGCCTGCACAAAGAGATTGTGGCTGGCGTGCAGGAGTACGCCGGTCCAAACACTGCCGGATTTCAACCGCATCCAGGCGAAGAGAAAGCTGATTCCCAGCACCATCACCGTGAAGCACACGAGGGAATACCACAACGGGCCGCCGCCGCGATAGTCCGCAAACAGTATGATTGGGTAGTGCCAAAGCGCCCAGATGGCGCCACTGATCATCGCGACCCGCGGATAGGAGGTGACCTTGGCAAGTTGGGGGACGAGAAACCCGCGCCAGCCGAGCTCTTCTCCGAGCGCGGAAAGGCACGAAGCCAGCACGCCGACCGTGGCGAGAAGTAGGAAAAGGATCAGGGCCACCGTCCCGCGCGGCAGATTCGGGAAGCGGTGCATGAGTGCGGCAAACGAGCGGTTGTTCGGGTCGTGATAACCAGCCAGCCAGAACGGAACGTACACGCAGCTCGAATAAGCGAGAGGAATCCAGTAGCTCGCGAATTGATATTTCGTCCGGCCCCAGCCGAGGCCCAGACCTCGCAAATTCCCCTGGAAAGCGAGCCGCGTCAGCAGGCATGAAATTCCAGGGCACCACATGAGCCCAAGGATCAGGAATCCTGAGCTGGGTCCTGCGCTCGAACGGCGAATAACGAGCACATAGAAAATCGAGCTGAGTGCCGCTGTCAGCGCTATGTAG
>QHYO01000190.1 GCA_003224135.1 Acidobacteriota bacterium
GTTTTCGGTGAAAGCGCGTGCATCAGTCACGGCCGTTTCCGCAAGCTTTGCGTTTCGTCCGCGCTTTTCGGAGTAGCTGCGCAAGAACGCCATCGCGTCATTCATGATTTTTTCGCGCAGTGTTTCATCCACGCCAATCGTGAAGCCACCGATTGCAATAATAGGAGAAGCGGCTCCGGTCCGCGTTCCCGGCGCCATTGCTGCTACGTCAGCGCTTAGCAAAATGAAAAATCCGGCGGACGCTCCTCGCGCGCCAGTTGGCCCGACGTATACAGCAACGGGCACCGGCGAACCTAAAATGTGCTGAATGATGTCTTTCATTGAATCACTCAGGCCACCCGGCGTGTCCATCGTGATCAGCACCAGCGCCGCGTTTCGCCGCGTGGCCTCGGCGAGACCCTCATCAACATACGTCGCCAGGACTGGTTCAACTTCGCCGTCCAGACTCAAATCCATCACTAACGGCCGTGCGGCGTGTTCATCATTCGCGCCCAGCGGCGCAGCGGACAACAACAGAAATACCAATACGGCAACTGCCGAACCAATTTCATACGATAACCGCCGCGCAAATACGTTCAGCCTCATGGTGTTGTGGCTTGCGTCTTTCCGTTCTGCAAGTGCTCCTGCAGCTGACGCGCTTCCGCATAATTTGGCGCAAGTTTTAGGGCGCGCGCCAACTCCGTCTTCGCGAGTTCAGGCTTTTTCTGCTCAAGATAAATTCGCGCCAGCGTCGTACGGTCCACCGCCGAGTCGCGCTGCTCGAGAGCAGCTTGAAGCTCTTGGATTGCCTCCGCGCGCCTGTTCTTACGCCGGAATACCTCGGCCATTCCTCGGTGTGCGGAGGCGTCGTGCGGGGCGACTGTAAGCGCAGCGCGGAATGCCGCCTCCGCGGAATCCAGCCTTCCGGCTACCAGCTCTTGTCTGCCCTTGCGCCCTAGCGAAGATGACGAAGTCGCCGCCGTCGATGTCGGGACACTGCCGTTCGAGGATTCTCGCGAAGCAACTTCCAATTGCAGCGTTGCCGTATCTAACTCTGTCGTCACGCGCTGCAGTTTCGCAAATGTTTCCGGCTTCACCGCAGGCAACGCGTTTGGACCCAAGGCCTCCGCCGTGGCACCGCGTTCTTCATTCGCCTCGGAACGATTTCCTGTCTTCTCCAGCGCATAGATCAAGAGTGCGCGGTCTTCGGGATTGTCCGGCTCGCGATCGGAAGCCTCACGAAAATATTTTGCAGCCGTTGTCGCATCATTTCCGCGCAGATACAGCAATCCGAGATTGAACGGATAATCGTCCTCATCCGGATCGAGATCCAATGCGCGCAACAAGCTGGAAGCCGCGCCAGGCGTATTTCCACGCCGCGCTTGTGCCAGCGCAAGATCGTTCAATATCTCCGGCAACTCGGCACCGGCCACAAGATGTTTTTTCAGTCGATCTTGTAAACCAAGAAAAACCTCTTCGGCCTTGTCCGGTTGGTTCATGAGCAGCCGGCATACCCCGGTTGTAAAGATCGCTTCGGTGGCACGCGCATGGGTGGCCGGCACGCGCGCAAGCCACGGGAGCGCAGATTCACAATCGCGCCTGGAAAAATACGCCTGCCCCAGCGCGAATGCAGGCTCTGGCCAGTCAGGTTCCAGCCCAGCCGATTCCCGCAATTCGCGCAGTCGTCCGTCATCGTCGTTCGCAAGCAACCCGCGAATGTAGTGCTCGAACGCATCCAACCGCAGCGGCCGCTGTAATTTCGAAAATTCAGCGACGTTCAACGGAAACCCCTTATCATTCGCGGCAAGCAGTTTCCAAACGAGCCGCGTGTGCAATTCCATCAATCCTTCCAACTGCCCGCTCTCGCGAATCGGCGCGGAAAGCGTTGTGGGACTCACTCGCAAGACACGCGTTTCCACCGTCAGTGCCTTGCCATCCGAATTGAATTTTCCAAACACCACGAAGTCCGCATCCAGGTCCGCGCCAATTCGCAGCATGGTTGCGTGGCTGAATCGCGCCGTTGGCGGCAAGCCGTAGCGATCCAATTCCGACGTACGGCCCGCGTGCGTGTAAACTTGCTGCCCCGCAGCCGACAATCTCTGAATCGTCAGCTCTTCCAACCCTTCACAAAGCCAATCGAGCCGCGGACTCGTTCCATCGTTCTCGAACGGAAATACCAGAAAGATTCCTTGCGAGGTGGGCGCGATTGCTGGATGAACAGAGGCCTGCTGTTGTCCGGCAGAGACAATTCCGCAACCAAGCAAGCAGACAGCCAGACACACCATCGTTATGGAGGTTCTTTTCATTCCGTGAATTGTAGCAGAGCGCGAATCCGTGCCGAGCGGGGGCGTTGGCCTTCGCTTAGTGCAACGTGGGATCGTTAGCCTTCGGAGCAAGAATCTCCTGCGTTTCCGAAAGTTTCAGCATCGCCGAAAAGGACGGGTCGGACTTTACTTCATTCAAGGACGCGAATCCCTCTTCCTTGGCTTTGCGCAGGTAGATCAAGCTGCGCTCAAAGTTGCCAGCTTCGGCAAACGATTTTGCAAGCAGGAAGTAAAATCGCCCGCGGTCGCTTACAGAACGGTCCTGCAACACTGATCCCGCCCGCGATGAGCCGTGCTCGAACAGCTGCGGATCAAGCGCCAGCGCCTGCCGGAACGCCCCGATCGACTCTTCGTATTTCTTCTCGCCGAAATAGGCATATCCGAGATTACTGTAAAGCACTGCCATGTCGTTGCGCAGCTTGATCGCGCGTTGATAGGCGCGGATTGCCTTGCCAAATTTTTTGCGTTGGTACCAGATCGTGCCAATGTTGTTCTGCGCGTCGGCGTAATGCGGATTCACTTTCACCGCCTGCTGGTAAAACTTAAGCGCGCTCGACAACTCCGACTGTTGATGTAGCGCGATACCGAGTTTGTTCCAATAGATCGCGTTGCGCGGATTCTCGTCCACCAGTCTCTTGTAGGAGAACGCGGCTTCGCGATAGTCCTTACGCGCCATCATGATATCGGCCAGTTCCTCTTGCGTGAGCTGCTTCTGCCCCGCAGGCAAGGCTGGGGCGGTTACCTGCACAGGCGTTTGCCCTGGCGCGACATAATTGGAAGCGGCTGTGTCGTCAGTCGTTTGTCCTGCAGAGGGAATGCTGAGGCTTACAAGGAGCAGTGCTGCTGGAACCGCCATCCCATAGTGCGTCATGGCGACTCTCCCTTCTCCGGCGGTTTTTGCTTGTCGGAGTCCTTCTTCTTACCTCCAAAGATACCAAAAACTTTCTGTAAAGGGTTCTTTTTCTTTTGCGGAGCGGCTTCGCTCTCAGCCGGCAGCGGCTTGCCATCAGGGCCGGTTGCGGGAGGCTCGCCATTGGCCGAAGGAAACGTTCCGGGTTTCAGCGGCTCAGCCGGCGGCTTGGGCGACCCTCCACCAAAAATGTGCGAAAGAAATGACCCGGTCGACGAAACGAATCCGTGTCCACCGTGCAGCTCGCAAAGTTGCGTCGGCGCCGATCCCGCTACGTACACCTCTGAGCGCGTCGCTGGACAACTCGGAGTTGCCAATTCCGAGGTCTCCGGATCGATCATCACGGCCTGCACACCATCAGGCACATCAAACTCCTTCACTGCTTTGTAGCCAGGCAGCGTGGTGGCCTTCTTCATGAATTCCGCCCAGACCGGCGCAGCCGTGGCGCCTCCGGCGAGTCCGAGATCCCGATTATCGTCAAATCCAATCCAAATCACCGTCACCAGATTTGACGTGAATCCCGCAAACCAGCCGTCTCGAGAAGTTCCCGTCTTCCCGGCTGCCGGCAAGGTGAACCCCTTCGCACGCACTGTGGCGCCCGTGCCTTTATTCAGCACATCTTTCAGGAGATTCGTGACCAGATATGCCACCCGCGGATCGAGCACTGGGTGCGTTTCCGGCGCGGGCCTTTCCAGCACGGCTCCGTTGGAGCTCACCATCTCCCGCAGGAACTGCGGCTCTGCGCGTACGCCTCCTTGTCCGAATGCGGTGTAGCCCGCCGCTACATCGACAGGTGTCATCTCGTATGCGCCCAGCGCCACCGCCGGAGTAGCTCGAATATTATTGCCAAGACCCATCTGCCGCGCGATTTGCACCACGCGGCCATATCCGATCATTTCTGCGACCTTCACCGTTGCCACGTTCAGCGAATTGGTCAGTGCGTCGCGAACGGTGACATGTCCCATGAATTTCTCGCCGTAATTATTCGGCGTGTATTCCTGCCCATCGAACTCGAACGTTGTCGGTTCGTCGTCCACCGGTGTCGCAGGCGTTACGATCGGCTGCACGCCGTCCACGGCGTTATCGAATGCTGCCGCGTATACGAATGGCTTGAACACCGAACCCGGTTGCCGGTGCGCGATCGCGTGATTTAATTGGCTCTGGCCATAATCACGGCCGCCGATTAGCGCCTTGATCTCTCCCGTACGAGGGTCGAGCGACACTAGGGCTATTTGGACCTGAGGAATCGGATCCGTATTCCCCTTCTTCGCTTTCTCCTTTTTCCACTTCGCGTACTTTTTCTCCAGTAGCGCGTCCACATTTTTTACGCCGCTCTCTACGGCAGTTGCGGCTGCGCGTTGCAGTGCAGGGTCTAGCGTGGTGTATACGCGAAAGTTCTGACTTAGCAGATCGTTCTCCGAATATTTGTCCAGCAGGTGATCCTTCACCATGTCCACGAAATAAGGCGCTTCACTGGACGTCGCGGAGGTGCGCACAATTTTCAACGGCTCGCGTTTTGCGTCCTGCGCGTCCGCTTCATTGATGTATCTGTTCTCCACCATCTGTGGCAGCACGCGATCGCGCGATTGCAACCCACGCTCCGGATGCCGGTCGGCGGAGGAGTAGTAATTGGGCGCGCGGATTATTCCCGCAAGAAACGCGCACTCGCCCAACGAAAGTTGCCGGAGGTCCTTGCCAAAATAGACCACGCTCGCTTGCGCAAATCCTCGAACACCAAAACTTCCGCGGTTTCCGAGGTACACTTCGTTCGCGTACATTTCAAAAATCCGCTGTTTCGAAAAGCGCTGTTCCAACTCAAAACTCAGCATCGCCTCGGCAATCTTTCGACGCCAGTTGCGATCCGTGCTCAGGAAGAACGTCCGCGCCACCTGCATCGTAATCGTGCTCGCCCCTTGAAGATGCGAGCTGTGTCGCAGGTCCGCCCAGGCTGCGCCAAAAATGCGGATAAAGTCGAAACCAGGATGCTCGAAGAATCGCTTGTCTTCCGCAGATAGAATCGCGTTCACGAGGTTTGGTGGCAGGTCGTCGTAGCGAACCGCGCGCCGTTTCTCTCTGGCGCTGTCAAACAGGTTGGTGATCAGCTCTGGCTCGATTTCAGCCGAAGCCAGCTCCGGCCCGCCACTCACTGCACGAATCGAGCGGACTGTCTTTCCGCGAAACTGAACTTCTAGCGCGTTGCTAGCCGCAAAATAGGACAGCTTCGAAGGCCGGATGTACACCACACCATCTTTGGCGATGTATTGTCCGAGCGAGGCATCATCGGCCTCCGGGCGGTAGCCGACTCTCTGCAGATACGTCGTTAAATC
>QHYO01000191.1 GCA_003224135.1 Acidobacteriota bacterium
AAGAACACAACAACTTTTGTTCCGCCGTCACAGTTGTAGGAAAGCCTCTGCATCATCGGCATGCGATGTGATTTAGGAGCCGCAGAATCGACAGGCGGTGTTTCTTGTGCCGTTGCCATTGACGCCGGAATCGAGGCGAAAACCACAAACGCTGCCACTGTCATCGCATTTCGCGTGGTCATGGCCGCACCTAGCTTTCTCCCTTCCGCTATTGTCCCACCACTAAGCCGGTGCCCCCGCGTACCCGCTTGTATCCCGACGCATCCCAGAAAATCCGGCAAATCACGGGCGCTTTCTCGCGGTTCGTGAAAAAAATCTGTATCCCGTCACGCGACCACGCCGCATCCTGTGCGAACACATTCGTCGGAGTGACCACCACTCTCCGTCTCGATCTGAGTTCATACAAAAATGCCGCGCTTCCGAATCCCGTTTTCGCATCGGTCGGCATCCCTGCCTTCGGATGCGAAACAAACGCCGTCACCAGCAGCAAATCTGGGTTCACCGGATTCGCCCGAATCGTGTCCGAGCTCATCACTTCAAATCCGTCGCCGTACACATCCCGAATCGCGATCGACGTCGGCGGACTCTCCGTCTTAAAGAAGTACAGCTTTGTATTGTCGGACGCCAGCACCGTGTGCGCGTCCAGCCATCCGTGCAGCGTCAGCACCCCGCCCGTGCTCACGTTTGTATTCAATTGCGCCGCCTTGTCCGGTGAACCAGCAGGCATCGTCCAAACAGTCCACGACGGCTCGACGAATTTCATGAACGCGATGCGCGAATCGTCCGGCGACCAGAACGCGCTTTGCACCGGCCCGCGCAGCACCTCCGTCGTCTTTCCCGTCACTACGTCGTACAAAAGAATCGTTCGCTCTTTTCCTGATTCCTCCCGCGTCAATAGTAGCCGCTTTCCATCGTGCGAAAGCGATAGCTGGCTTCCCGCCGGAGCCACAACCTTTGCCGTTTCGCCCCGCGCCAGCGTCACTTTTCCCGTCGGATCGAAAAATGCTACCGCTACTGGGGGTTTGAAGCCCGTAATAGCGGGCGGCATGACTTTCTTCTTTTCCGGATCATCGTCAACCAGGTTCTTCTGTTTGAATTCCGGAAATTGCTCTGCCGCAATCTTTGCGCAGCCCTTCAGTTCACCAATCTGTGCATGCGTCACCACGGCTCGGAACGAATATTTCGTCTCAGACATCCCGTCCGAGCACGCCTCTCGCGACAATCGCACCACTACATCCGCATTCGTTCCTGTGTCCTTCGCGTGATATGTCCACGCTGTCCCTGAGTCCTCCGTCACGATCTCCCCAGGCTCGAGCGTAATCGGCGGGTAACTCACCCGCTCCAGCCGTTCCGCGCCTTTCATCCCGATCCGCGCGCTCCAGAACGGTTCCGTTCCCGACGCAATCAGCAAGATGGGATAGTGTTTCGATTGTGGCGCGGCCACGGAAGCGCCGGGCGAGGCACCGGGTTTCTTTGCTGCTCCCGCTGCTCCCGGCGTTTGTCCGGCAGTCTGCCCAGCCGGTTTTGGCGGAGTTTGCCCACAGACGGCGAGCGTCGAAGCTGCCAGGAGTATCCAGAACCGCCGAACACAAAGTAAGGGCATGGGTGACATTTCGGCCTCGAAAGCTTCCTGAACACTCACTATAACTGAGCGTGACGATGGCGAAGTGCGTTTCTCGCTTCACGAACTATCTCCCGCCTGGATACGAATCAAAAGCGAAAGTGCTTGACATGGCGAACAAAAAGCGAAATACTCACGCCGTATCGAGGTGGGCTATGTCTCCAGTTCTTTCCTCATCGAAACCGGCGGGCTTTCCTATCCGCCGCCGCGCTCCACTCTCCTCAGCTTCTCTCTTTCCTGTTTGCCCTGATCGTAGCCCAAACACACGGACTCTGGAGCTTGCCCCGCTTTCAGGTCCGGGCAGCCCCTTTTCGGAAATTGTTTCGGACATCGTTCCATTCAAAAGTGGTGCGGATTGCCCTCCGCCCGCCCCTGCTTCTTGCGGCCAAGCACTCTGCAATTCGCGGGATTTCCAGAAGGACGCTGTCGTTGCTGCAAACGACGCTGCAACTGAGGTCGTACCAGGCCTTGCACCTGACGGTGCAGCGCCGCTGGTCGGCATCGCCCGCCTCGCTTCGATTTCTCCACCTGCTCCCACACGCCGCAAATCCGAAGAACGTCCCGAATATTTTCTTTTGCCGGTGAAATCGATCTTGAATAAATGCGAATCAAACCGCGTTCCCTTCGACTGGACCATCAATCCCTATCGCGGCTGCGAATTTGCCTGCAAATACTGTTACGCGCGCTACACGCACGAATTCATGGAGCTGGATGGCCTGGCCTTTGAAAAAAAGATCTTTGTCAAGAAAGACGCCGCTGTTTTGCTGACGCGGGAAATCGCCACCAAGTACTCTTTCGCTTCCGGGCACGAAGGCGCTCCAGAACACATCTGCATCGGCACCGCGACCGATCCTTATCAGCCCGCCGAGCGCGAATACGGCGTCACCCGCGCCTGCCTCGAAGAACTCGCACGCCACAATGGCCTCAGTGTCTCCATCACCACCAAATCGAATCTGATTACCCGCGATATCGACGTGCTGCAAGAAATCTCCAGGCGTTCGCGCCTTTACGTGGACATCACCGTCACAACGTTGCGCCCGCGCCTCGCGCGGCTCCTCGAGCCACGCGCTCCCCGTCCCGACCTGCGCCTCGGCGCCATCCGCAAACTTCGCGATGCGGGCATTTCCGTCGGCGCTATGGCTTCTCCCCTTGTTCCAGGCATTACCGACCGCGAAGGCGAACTCGAAGCCCTCGCCGCCGCCGCAAAAGAAGCCGGCGCTCAATGGATTGCCTCCGGGGTCCTCTTCCTAATGCCCTCGTCCGCGAAACAGTTTTTGCCGTTTCTTCGCGAAAAATTTCCCCGCCTCGTGCGCCAATACGAATCTTGGTACACCCACAACGCCTACGCTCCCGAACCCTACCGTCAAAAAGTCGCCGCCCGCCTCGCAAGCATCAAAGCCAAACTGGGCTTCACTGTTCGTCCGTGGGAGCAACTCCGCCAGCCCGTAGCCCCCGCCCCCCAACTCTCCCTCGCCTGGTAACCGGGCCCCATGACCGCCTAGCGCAGAACAGGTAACGCAGGATATGGTCCCTGAAGGTTCTCTTCGTGTCGGTGGACGGGCTGGTCACCTCACTGCCCACACTCTCGAACACGGTCGGCCAATTTTTCGTCCGTGCCATTTCATGCACACCTGTACCTTTTCCTGCCGCGCAAGAACTGCGAGAAAAAGCTATCTTGAGGGCTGGAGGTCCCATGCCCAGTTTCAAACACGTTCTTTCTGCTCTGTTCGCATGTCTGTTTGCATTGCTGCCGCCCGTTTTCTCTCAAAACGCTCCTGCCACTGCGGCAAAACCCCAGCCATTTCCCACCGTCAATGAAATCCTCGACAAATCCCTCCGTGCAACCGGAGGAATGGCCGCCTGGCTGAAAATGACTTCCCTGAGCTGGAAGGCAGACGTCTCCGACGACACGGCAAAGTTCATGACGGGCAAACTCGAGGTCAACTCCAAAGCCCCAAACAGAATCTCTCTCTGCCTCACACTGAACGTCGGATACTTCGCTTGCCGTGGATACGATGGCAAGACCGGGTGGGGCGACGACAGCAAGGACGGGCTAACCGCGCTTGAAGGGCCGCGCCTGGACGAGATCAAAGGCGAGGCCGATTTTTATTCCGAGCTCCACC
Organism: Acidobacteriota bacterium; assembly: GCA_003224135.1. Lineage (GTDB taxonomy): Bacteria > Acidobacteriota > Terriglobia > Acidiferrales > UBA7541 > Acidiferrum. Next base: position 3,745 of record QHYO01000191.1, read on the forward strand.
GCGCGAAAAGCTTTTCCGAGCTGCGCGTAAAAGGCGAGGAGAAATTCAACGACCTTCCCGTGTATGTCCTCGAAGGCGTCCTCAAAGATGGCCGCAAACAAGAATGCTACTTTGCCAAACAAACCGGGCTCGAAGCCGGGTACAAGGAGATCGCAGCGCCTGACACCCATCCAAAAACGTATTATTACGACGATTACAAGGAAATCGCCGGCATTAACGTGAAGATTCCTACCAAATTGCGCATCGTCAACAGTCAGATGGCAATGCGCATGAACGTTTATGACGTCGTCCCGAACCAGCAAATCTCCGACACGGTTTTCGCGAAACCTGAGAAATCAGCAAGAGACGTCAGCGGCGCGGGTGTCCCCGGCCGCCCCGATAACGGCAAGGTACTGGACGGTGTCTATGCCAACCAGTTCTTTGGATTCCGCTACACGGTTCCCCAGGGCTGGACCGTGCACGGCGAAGAGACGCAGAAGGTAATCATGGAGACCGGAAAGGAAATCGTCGCCGGCGAGGACCAGGACAAGCGGCGCGTGATGGATGCCGCCAGCAAGAGAACGTTTCAGTTGCTGACCGTTTTTGAGTACCCGCTTGGCACTCCGAATAAGAGCAACCGCGGAATCCAAGTCATGGCGGAAAACGTCGCCTTCGCTCCTGGAATTCAGACCGGCAAAGACTATCTTCAGCTCATGGAGAAGAATCTTTCCGCTGGCCAGATGCATTTCGAGTTTGAAGGTGAACCAATCGAGGAAACACTGGACGGCATCGATTTTTACCATCACTACGGCCACTTCCAGGTAAGCGGAAAGACGGTGCACGAGGTTTTCTATGTGACCGCGCTGAAGGGCTATGCCTTATCGGTTGTCTTCTCTGGAAGCAGCAAGGAAGCTGTCGAAGAAGCCGCAAAGTCTATCGCCAACATTCGGCGATTGCCTGCGAATTCGTCGAAGCTGTAGCCGCCTTCTGGCGTGCCAGAAGGCGCCGCCGTTTGTTCTGGCGAGCTTTGGCTCCAGCCGCGGCCTCCAAGGCTCCACAATAAAGCTCGCTTATCGCATCTTCTGTCGCTAATATTCGCGGCACCCTCATAGGGGAGGCCAAGATGCCCACTCCCAGCCAAAGCCTCGACAAATCTCACTACGTCATCCGCGGCGGCATGGAGGGAAGAGCCCGCCTCCGGATTCTCTCGCGCGTCATGTGGCCCTCGACTCTGAATCTACTTCAACGGGCGGGCATTCGTGCCGGCATGACGTGTCTAGATATCGGGTGCGGCGGAGGCGACGTCTCCTGCGAACTGGCGCATCTTGTTGGTCCAAGCGGACGAGTCATCGCCATGGACATTGACGACGTCAAGATTGCTATCGCGCGGGAAGAAGCTGCAGCGCTGAATATTCCTAACCTCGAATTTCGCGTCTGCAATCTCTGCGAAACCGAGCCCACGGCGGAATTTGATTTTGTTTACGCCAGATTTCTTTTGACTCATTTGCCGGATCCTTGTTCCCTCGTCGCCAAAATCCGCCAGGCTCTGCGACCCGGCGGCACCTTCGTCGTCGCTGACATCGACTTCCGAGGATATTTCAGCTACCCGGAGAGTCCCGCACTTGCCCGCTACGTCGCGCTCTACACCGAAGCAGTGAAACGCCGCGGCGGAGACCCAAACATCGGTCCTCGCTTGCCAACAATCCTCACCGCTGCCGGTTTCGAAAACGTTCAAATGAGTGTCGCCCAGCCGGCAGGCTTGGATGGCGAGGTCAAACTGATCAGCCCTCTCACGATGGAAAACATCGCTGACGCCGTAATAGCGGAAGATCTCGCGTCGCGGACCGAAATCGACCGCATCGTCGACGAACTTTACGTCTATGCCCGCATGCCTGGAACCATTGGCTGCATGCCTCGCGTTGTCGAATCCTGGGGCCAGCGGCCGCCAGCATAACCAGCACCAGCCTGGTGAAGTCCAAGCAAAGTACTTACGCGTCGACCGCAGCTTTTTTCCAGCTGGATCGGTTTCCGATCGCCCCAACTTCATCGTCCACTTGCATGCTCATTTCCTATTGACACTCTATACGTAGACGAATACGATTCCTATAGAGTTTCGATAGGAGAAACGTCTTGAACCCTGAACCGACAACCCTTCTGCAGGGAACCCTGGACATGCTGATCTTGAAATCGCTTGTCGTTGCCGAGATGCACGGATTGGGAATCTCACGCAGAATCCAGCAGATCACAGGCGGCACTTTTGTTGTTAAGCCAGGCTCGCTCTTTCCCGCTCTGCACCGAATGGAAGAAGAAGGTTGGATTTCCTCCTTCTGGGGAGAGTCCGAAAATAACCGCCGCGCGAAATACTATCGTTTGAGCAAAGCCGGACGGAAGCAACTCGAAGCCGAAACCAAACGATGGGGCCGCATTTCTTGGGCCATCGCGCAAGCCTTGGAAACATCATAGAGAGGGTTTCAATATGCCGCTCGCTGAGAAAGCTCGAAGCCTCTTGCGAAATCTTTTCTGGTCTCGCCGTGTGGAAGCAGACCTCGATCATGAAGTTCATTCCCACCTCGAAATGCTGGTAGCGGAAAACATTCGTGCCGGCATGCCGCCGCACGAAGCGCAACGCGCTGCACAGATCGAACTCGGCGGCATCGAACAGGTGAAAGAACAGGTTCGTCAGGAACGGATAGGCAATTGGCTCCGATCTGTGCTCTCCGATTGCCGCTATGGCTTCCGCCAACTCCGGAAAAACCCTGGTGCTACGGCAGTCATGGTCTTTACGCTCGCGCTGGCCATTGGCGCGGCCACGGCAATCTTCAGTGTTGTATATGGCGTGTTGCTGCGCCCGTTGCCGTACGCCGATTCGAACCGGATCATGGCCGTCTTCGAAGTCAACTCGAATGGCCGGTGGTCCCGCGTTGCGGATCCGAACTTCGACGACTTTCGCGATCAAAACCGCAGCTTTCAGGCGATGGCAAAGTATCATGACAACGTGGCGTCGGTTTCGGGTGCCTCTCAGGCGACGCGCACCACGGTTGCCGTCGTCTCGCCCGGGTTCCTCAAGGTCTTCGCTGTTCAGCCGATTCTCGGGCGGGATTTCACCGCCAGCGATGCGAAAAAAGGGGCCGGCCGCACCGTCCTTGTCAGCTATGGATACTGGAAGCAGTACCTCGGATTGGCTCCAGACCTCTCGCAGTCGCACCTAAAAATTGACGGCGCTGTCTATTCCGTCATCGGCGTGCTCCCGGCCGGATTTCGTTTCCCAGTAGACGTGGATCTGTGGCTGCCGACCGATTTGGACGGCGAAAATCAAAGCAGGACGGCGCACAACTACTATGCCGTCGGGCGCCTCCGTGACGGTGTGAGCGCCGAGCAAGCGAATCAAGATATCAGCTCTATCGCGCGCCGCATTCACGAAACATCGAGCGAGCAAGGCGATTATCTCCTCAAAGATGGAATTGTCCTCCCGCTGCAGGAGTCGATAACGGGCAAAGCTCGCCCAGCGCTGTTGGTCCTGCTCGGCGCGGTAGAATTTCTGCTGCTGGTGGCGTGCGCGAACGTGGCGAATTTGCTGCTGGCACAAGCGTCGGTGAGAGACGCTTGGCGCCGCTCGCGGACGACTGGTCCGGCAATTTCTTACCGAAGCCTTTCTGCTTTCGCTCGTCGGTGGTGGCCTAGGAGTAGTTGGCGCGTCTTGGGGCATGGCGGGATTAGTTGGGCTGGCGCCACAAAATCTCCCGCGGCTGGACAGCGTTTCCATCAGCGTGTCGGTGCTAGTGTTCGCGCTGCTGCTGTCCACGGCCGTCGCTGCGGGCCTCGGAGCCTTCACCGCCGCCCGGGCGACTTCCGGCGACCCACGCAAGGGCCTGATGGAAGGGGCGCGTGGGCAAACGGGTTCACAAGGAAGCCAGCGCGTTGGCCGCGTAATAGTTGCGGCGCAGATCGCGATCACGCTGGTTCTCGTTGTCGGAGCGGGATTGCTCGGGCGCAGTCTGCTGAAAGTTCTCGAAGTGAATCCCGGTTTCCGCGTGGACAAGATTGTCACCATGGACGTCACGCTTCCGTGGGTGGAAGATCCGAAAGCGAAGGCTGGCCAAGCGATTTTCTTTTCAAACCTGATTGACCGTCTGAAACAAGTACCGGGCGTGCGCAAGGTTGGCGCGACGAGCGGCCTGCCGT
>QHYO01000193.1 GCA_003224135.1 Acidobacteriota bacterium
GTAGCGGGTACTTGCTGTTGGAAGCCCAGCCTGCGAGCGCAACGCCGTAAACACCAAGCGCCGTGATGGCGAAAAGGACAAGCAGGCCAATGTCCGGATTCGTGATCCAAAGATCGATTTGATGGCCGAAGAAAGAAAAGGGAAGCGGCTTCGGTCCGAAAGGAATGACCGACAGAGAAGCCAGGGAAAGTGTGAGCGCGAGGAACGGCGCGAGCAGATAGACGAACTTGTCCACGCCCCCGGGCATGGCATCTTCCTTAAAGAGAAACTTCAGGCCATCTGCGGCAGGTTGCAGGAGTCCGTGGGGGCCGACGCGATGCGGACCAACGCGTGATTGCATCAGTGCGACAACCTTACGTTCGAACCAGGTGAGATAGGCGTTCACCGTGAGAACGATGAAAAGCAGCAGAGCGATCTTGATGAGTGTCAAGACCCAGAAGCCATGTTCAGTCAAAAATGCAGTAACGGCGCTCACGATTTCGCCTGCGCCTCCGGCACGGATTCGATAGTCGTGCAGAAGCGGCCCAGCGTGCCACTTGTGAACAGCGTGTCCTGCGCGGAATGAATAAGACCCACGGGGACGTCATACGGTGCGCTGCCGTTGCGCCTCACAATTGTTTGCGCGGGCTCGGCGCCGCCCGTTAGCAGGCCAGTGAGCTCCAGATCGTAGCCCGGAACAGTCTTGCGGATTTCTTCGAAGATGGTTGCAACGTTTTTGTAGTGGAACGCCTTACCAAGACCCTGTTTTTCGAGTTGATGCGACAGAATGCGAAGCAGATCGAAATCAGAGCGAGGGCCCATGACCTCGGCCGCTTTGCGGAGCAACTGAACTTCTCCGGAAGTGTTAGTGACGGTGCCGTCTTTTTCGTAGGCCGAGGTGGCCGGGAAAAGAATATCGGCCTGCTTGGCGGTTTCTGTCATGAAGAGTTCATGGACAATGAGCAGTTCAGTTTTTCCACGTCCATAGCCAAGAGTCCCGAAATGCGCGAGCGGATTCGCTCCGACAACGTAAAGTGCCTTCAGCTTGCCGTTCTGCGCGGCTTCGATCATTTGTGGAGCGGTTAGGCCGGACTTGGAAGTCTTCGCATATCCGGGGCCACGGTCGGGAAGAACGCCCATATCAGCCGCGCCGCGCGAATTGGCGTAATCGCCGAGCGCCATGTAGCGCACCTTACCGTGGAGTTTCGACGCAAAGCCAAGCAAGTCGCCGATAGCGGCGCCGGAAAGTTCGGACCCAAACACGATCGCCACGTCTGATTGCGCGTCCAGCGCGGCTTTAAGTTGCGTAAGTTGTTCGGCGAGTTCCGGGCCGAGCGGGCTTTCGTTATGCAGCCAGCGGACCACAGCGGCTTCCTGGCCCTCTGCTACCTGCACGAATTGATCGGCCTGCCGCTCAAGCTTAATCTCTTTCGAATTGATGACGTAGAGCTTCTGTGCATGATGCCGAACGCCAGTGCGAATCTGCCAGGCCACAAGCGGATTCTGGTTTGTCGGGTCATTTCCGATCAGCAGAACAGCCTTCGCCTTGTACAGCTGATCCATTGTCAACAGCGAATCCTTCGCGTTTTCGCCGAGCGCAGTGATCAGGCCCGTGTAGTCGGCGGAGCGGTGATGATCGATGTTCGCGGTGCCGAAAGTCTCTCTCGCGAGTTTCTGAAGGAGATAGTTTTCCTCGTTCGAAATGCGATTCGAACCGATGAATCCGATCGAGTCCGCGCCGTCACGAGCGTGGATGATCTTAAGTTTGGCCCCAGCCGTTTGCGCGGCTTCTTCCCAGGAAACGGGGAAAAGTTTGTCGCCCTTGCGTACCATCGGCTGCTTGATGCGATCCGGGTGTTTCGTGAAATCGAAACCGAAACGGCCCTTGATGCACAGGAAGTCGCCGTTGATGCCGCTCATGTCTCGGTTGTTGGCACGGATAATTTCGTGGTTGCGAACGCTGAGCGTGGTCTTGCAGCCGTTCGAACAGTGCGCGCAAACGGTGGGCACGTATTCCATTTCCCAGGGCCGCGTTTTGTAGCGATACGTTCCGCTGGTCAGCGCGCCGACAGGGCAAATGTCGATGCACATGCCGCACTCTTCGCATTCGAGGTGATCGCCGCCGTTGGGGATAATCACGCTATTCGCACCGCGCATGCCGACGCCCAGGGCCTTGACGTCCATGCCCTCATCGCAAACGCGAACACAGCGGAAGCACAGAATGCACCGCGGAGCATCGTAGTAAACGATCTCCGACCATTTTTCTTCTGGGCGATGAATTTTTTCTTCGACGAAGCGGCTGGAGTCCGCGCCATATCGAAAGACCATGTCCTGCAGTTCGCACTCGCCGCCTTTGTCGCAAACAGGGCAGTCGAGCGGGTGGTTCGTTAACAGAAATTCCAGGACGCCTTTGCGAGCCTGCTTAATTTGTGGAGTATCCGTGCGAACGACCATGCCGTCTGTAGCCACCAGTGTGCATGCCGTCTGCATTTTCGGCATTTTTTCCACTTCGACCAGGCACATACGGCACGCAGCCTGCAACGAGAGCCCGGGATAGTAGCAAAACGACGGAACTTCGGTGGCGATTTGCTTCGCTGCTTCAATCACCAGCGTGCCTGCAGGGACCTGCAGTTCGCGATCGTTAATTTTGAACGTGACTAGTTTCTGTTCGCTCATGATGTTCTAGCGGGCACCCAGAAGTGCTTCCGTATTTTTATACGCGCAGCGGCCGTTCAGATGGTCCTCGAACTCGCTGCGGAACTTTTGCACGATGCTGATGGTCGGCATCGCGGCAGCATCTCCGAGCGGGCAGAACGTGCGGCCCAGCATATTCTTCGAAAGTTCCGCGATCAGGTCGATATCCTCACTGCGGCCGAGGCCAGCGTGAAACCGTTCGAGCATCTTGCGCAGCCAGGTGGTTCCTTCGCGGCAGGGAATGCACCAGCCGCAGGATTCGTGCGCATAGAAATGCATGATGCGGCGCGCCATGTCCACCATGCAGGTGTCTTCGTCCATCACGACCATGCCGCCAGATCCCATCATGCTGCCGGCTCTGGCGACGGAATCGTAGTCCATCGGAAGATCAATTTCATCCGCGGTCATCAGCGGACACGAACTGCCGCCGGGAATCACAGCCTTGAGTTTTTTGCCGTTCGGAATGCCGCCGGCCATTTCGTAGATGAACTTCTTCATGTTCATGCCAAGCGGAATTTCGTAGATGCCCGGCTTATTGATGTGG
>QHYO01000195.1 GCA_003224135.1 Acidobacteriota bacterium
GAAAGATTCGCGAGAAAGCCGAGCAGGCCCGCTTCCGCGAGGATGAGTGTGCGCAACTGCTGGCCGGACGCGCCGAGGTAACGCAAAAGGCCGAGCTCACGGCGGCGGTCAATGACGAGCGCAAGAAGCGCTCCAGCGACACCCATGACGGCTACAAGGACGGCGACAGCCTCGAGAGCGTACGTGATGGCGAAGGTGCGATCGAAGACTTGCACGGCCTGCGCGCGGAGATCACCATTCGCAAAAATCAATATGCGGTAGTTACTGGCGGCCTGTTCGATTTCTTTGCGGACGGCGGCCACAGACGCGCCTGGCAAAACAAAAACTGCCAGATTCGAGGGCGCGGTGTCGGGCAAATAGTTCAGCAAGACCTTGCGATCCATCAGAATCACGCCACGTTCGCTGGCGTAATCGTAATATACATCTGCACATCGCCGGCTTTGACGTGGTGTTTGTAAGTGAAAGGCTCGCTGACAATGACGTTGTGCGCGCCGCGAAGTTCGGTCAGAACGGATTCTGTAGAACGGCCGGAAAGAAAATCCGTTGTGCGATCAATTTGTCTGTTGTCGAGATCCATGGAACCCAATGTGGCCGGCAAACCTTGGTAGCTGATTTCATATGCGCGAAGACGTTGCACGGCACGAACGCCGGGCAGTCGGGTGATGGCGTCTGAAAGCTGAGGAGAGATCGTGGGATGTTGATCCGCAGAAGGATTTCCAACGGGACGAAGATAGAGATCGGCGGGAAGTTCGGAATCCATCCAGGCAACGACGGTTTGGCGAAAACTGCCGACCATAATGCCGACGGCCGTCATCATCGCGACAGCCGTGCAGAGTGCGGCAACGAGAACGGAAGTGCGGCGAAGTGAACCGGAAAGGCTGCGCGAAGCGAGCAGAGCTTCGACGCCGAGGAATTTCTGCAACGGATGAGAGACCGCGTTCATCGCGAAGTCAACGAAAGCCGGGATCGCAAAAACGCCGCCCGCGGCCACGGCCAGCAAAGCCGCGATGTAACCGAAGATGGGTTTGCCACCCATGGGAGGAACGCGCGAAGCGGCCGTAGCGACAAGAGCAAGGGTTAGCGCAATCCCGAGCCTGGAAGTTTTCGTCACGCGAAGTTCGAATTCTCGGCGGCCGCGTGCCAGCGCTTCTATCGGAGGGACGTGCGCTGCTTCGTACGCAGGCGACCACGCCGACAGCAAGGTGACTCCTGCTCCGACAATGAGGGCGAGTCCTGCAGACCAGAGAGTGAACGCAATTTCGCCGGGACGGCTGGTGACATAAAGCGCGGTGACGGTGACGCCCATGAGTTTGACGGCTCCGCTGGCCATGAGGCGGCCCAGAGGAATCCCGATGAGAGCGCCGGCGATGCCGATGAAAATGGCTTCACCCAGAAATGCTCCGAGAATTTGACGGCGGCTGGCGCCGAGAGCTCGTGCGATTCCGATTTCGGCCCGGCGGCGCACTACGGAAACAGAAATCGTGTTGTAGATGAGAAATGCGCCGACAACGAGCGCAATGTAGCTGAGCAGCTCTAAATTCCAGCGGAACGCCGCAAGCATTTTGCGATTTTCGTTTGTGGAGGCGCCGGCGGGGCGGACTTGAATGCCTTCCGGCAGAATCCGTTGTGCGCGGCGTTGCCATTCATCGAGAGCGACATTTGTGTCTCCGGAAGTTTGCGGAACTCGAATGTACACGCGGTCGACGCGCCCAGTGCGGCTGAGTGCAAGTTGCGCGGCGGCGATGTCCATCACGATGGCGCATTCGCTTCCGTTCGCATCGGGGTACACGCCGCGGACAATGTACGTGGCGGAGCGGTCGTTGATGAAGAGTTGAAGTTTGTCGCCGGGACGCTTGCCAAGCGAATTGCCGACCCAAATGGACTCGCGCGCCGAGAGATGCTCGAGTGAGAACGCGGCGCTTGCGGCACTTTTCTTTTCGTCGGGAGCCGCAGCGGATTTGTTGAGCGCAGGGTGATTCGATTCGGCGATCAGATCGAGGCCGATGAGCGGAAGCGTCTTTTTTAACTCCGCCAGAACCGCGAAGTCTTCCATGCGTGGAGTGATTCGCCAGCCGTACGGGAGAGAAACGAGCTTGCCAACGAGATTTTCGGGTACGCCGCCGGTTGCCGTCACTTCGAAATTCTGTTCGCCGGAAAGCGTCTCAAGCGAGGAATGGAAGGAGCCAGTCGCCGCGTGGCCAGCGAGGTCCATGGCGAGAACGACAGCGACACCGAGAGCCACGGCAAGAATTGTCAGGGTGGTGCGAACAGGCTCACGCGCCAGCGGCTTAATCATCAGCCGCCAGAAAAGTGTCAGGCGGGCTCGCACGTGTGTATGCTCCTGACAAGGAGAAGAGCGTTCGCAGCCGGATTGTATGCGACGAGGATCATTTGCGTTTTAGGTCGGCGATTTTGCCATCGCGAAGAGTAATAACGACATCCGCGATTCCAGCGGCTTCCGTGCTGTGAGTTGCGACGAGCGTGGCCGTGCGTTGCTCTCGCGTCAGACGGAGAAGAAGCTCGAGAATCGCATTGCCGGTTAACGTGTCGAGATTTCCGGTAGGCTCATCCGCAAGCAAAACTTTTGGTGCGTTGACGAGTGCGCGCGCAATGGCGACGCGCTGCATTTGTCCGCCAGACAGTTGGTGCGGGAAGCGATTTTCGAGTCCATCGAGTCCTACCGCGCGCAAGCGATCGAATGCGGATTCTCGCGCGCCACTGCGGCCTGCAAGCAGAAGCGGGAGTTCGACATTTTCGGCTGCGGAAAGCGTATGAAGCAGCTGGAAAGATTGGAAAACGAAACCGATTTTGTCGCGGCGCAATCGCGTTAGCTGTTCGTCGGAAGTGCCTGAGGTGGAGTGGCCGTCGATCAAGACTTCACCAGCGGTGGGGAAATCCATGGCGCCCGCCAAGTTGAGCAGAGTGGACTTGCCGCAGCCACTTCGGCCAACCAGCGCGACAACTTCGCCTGGCGCAACACAAAGTGAGACACCGTCGAGTGCGCGGACCTTCTGATCGTCGCTTACGTAGTCTTTAATGACATTTCGAAGTTCGACCAGCGCCATCGAGCGGATTTCCCGTCTGTGAACTTGGAGCGCAAGCTGCGAGGTATTCGCCGGACGAGCTACTTCTTTAGCGCCATAAGTTCTTTCTCAATGCTGGCGACGACTTGCGGTGAATCCGGCGTGACATCTGGCTCGAATCTCGCCACGGGATGCCCGTCAGGACCGATGACGAATTTGGTGAAGTTCCACTGAATTTCGCCTCCGACCTGCGGGTTCGCGGACTTGTCGGTGAGGAATTGGTAGAGCGGTGCCTTGTCACCACCTTTTACGGAAACCTTTGCCATCATCGGAAAGGTGACGTTGTACTTCGCGGAACAAAACGTTTTGATTTCCTGGTTCGAACCGGGTTCCTGGCCGCCGAAATCGTTCGCCGGGATTCCGACGATCACCAAGCCACGATCTTTATATTTTTCGTAGACTTTTTCGAGTGCCGCGTACTGCGGCGTAAACCCGCAGCGGCTCGCGACGTTGACCAGCATCACGACGTTACCCTGGAATTTGGAGAGCGAGGTCGGCTCGCCGTCGATGGAATTCATCGTGAAGTCGAAGATCGATTTTTCGCCGGCCATGGCCACCGTTCCGCACAAAAGCAGTGTAAGCAGGAGTCTCCGCATGTTGTGACCTCGCAAGAGTACCCACTAGTTTTACGCTGATTTGGTTTCCTCAGCAAATGACTTCGATTGATGCGGTCCCGCTTCCAAAGGACTCGGGCACGTGTTTAACCGTAGGACTAAAGTCCGATCGCGAATCCGGGATTGAGCGCATAAAGAGGCTGGTATACACTCCGCAGGTCATCTTCACTGTAGCGTTACCGAAATTGTACGCGACGAAGTGTGGCCACACCTGGCTCGCTTCGCAGTTTCACCTTCGAAGGAGGCCTGAATGGTCTTCGCCGGACTAGGCAGTTTGGCTGTTGTGTTTCAAGCGGGAACTGCGGTACATCGTGCTCTAGCGCCGGTCGATCTCATGATCATCGGTGTCTATTTCCTGCTGGTGTTCGGAATCGGATTCTATTTTTCCCGCAAGGAGCGCACGTCCGAGCAGTACTTCCTGGCGGGACGAGATGTCGGATGGTTTTTTATCGGAGCCTCGCTGTTCGTTTCGAACATCTCGACGGAGCACTTCATCGGACTCTCCGGCACCGGCGCTTCTTCCGGACTCGCCGTCGGACATTTCGAGTGGCTGGCCTGCCTCATACTGCTGATCCTCGGCTGGGTGTTTGTACCTTTTTACCTACGCAGCAACGTATTCACGATGCCGCAATTTTTGGAGCGCCGTTTTAGCCGGCAATGTGCGGTGTATCTCGCAGGAATTTCGATCATTGCCTACATTTTCACCAAAATTTCCGTGCAACTTTACGCGGCCAGCGTGGTTCTCGAACGTGTTGCCGGATGGCCTTTATGGAAGACCGCGGTGGTGCTTGTCGTTGCAACCGGCGTTTACACGATCGCGGGTGGGTTGGCCGCGGTCATTTATACCGACACCGTGCAGACGCTTATTTTGATCGCGGGAGCGCTCGCATTGACGATCATCGGTTTGCACCGGGTCGGCGGGCTGGAGCATTTGCGAACCATGGTTCCCCCGGGTTACTTTCATATGATCAAGCCGGCTAGCGATTCGCAATTTCCCTGGACCGGAATTTTCTTTGGAGCACCCATTTTAGGCATTTGGTATTGGTGCACGGACCAGGTAATCGTGCAGCGCGTGCTTTCCGCCCGCGACGAGGGCCACGCAAAGGCCGGAACGATTTTCGCCGGATTCCTGAAAATTCTGCCCGTATTCTTGCTCGTGCTTCCTGGCATCATCGCCTATGCGCTGTTTCCGGATCAGGTAGTTAAGCCGGACTATGCATATCCCACACTCGTGCTCAACCTGCTCCCTGTCGGGCTTGTTGGATTGGTGATGGCGGCGCTGCTGGCGGCTGTGATGGGTGCAATGAGCTCGGTGTTTAACTCCGCCTCAACGCTGGTAACCCTGGATTTCTACAAGAAGATACGCCCGGAGGCCTCGGAACGCCAATTGGTTACCTTCGGAAGAATTGCCACTGGCGGCATGGTTTTGTTGGGCTTGTTGTGGGTTCCCTTCATTCACCTCCTCAGCGCTGAACTGTACATCTATTTGCAAAGCGTGCAAGCGTATATCAGTCCGCCGATTGCCGTTTGCTTTATTTTTGGGATTCTCTGGCCCCGCATGAATGGACAAGGGGCGATCAGCTCGCTCTTGACTGGATTCGTGCTTGGTGCGGCGCGTTTTATTTTCGAAGTGCTGGACAAAACGCATCACTACGATTCCGGTGCGATTCGCTGGTTAGTGGGAATGAATTTCCTGCACTACGCAATTTTCATGTTTGTCGTGTGCACTGCGGTGCTGGTTGGCGTCAGCCTGATGTATCCCGCCCCTGACCGCAAAAAACTGGCGGGACTTACCTTTGCTACGGTCGGCGAAAAAATGGACATGGTGGGCGTCCCAAGACCGCAACTGGCAAAGGAAACGCGCACTGAGCACATGATGAACGTGGCGTTCACCTGTATCCTCCTGGCGGCAGTGATCGGGTTGTGGATTCATTTCCGTTGAGGTGGGCTGGTGACGATGGAAGTCAGAACGATTCGAAGTTTGCGGCCAAATGTGACACGCGAGGAAGCGATCCAGACGTTCACGGCGTCGGGACCAGCTTCCCTGTTTTGGAAATTGCGCAGCGGACCGCTGCAGCGGATTGCCGACGCTTACATTCCGTTTCGCATCTACCGCGTTCGCTTTCCGATGAGCGGAGCGCAGCGCACGCATCTTTTTGCGTTAGACGCCGTGGACGGTTCGCTGGACCTGTTTGAATTTGCAGCGCCACCGGGAGACGCTGAGACAGTTTCCGTCTTCACGCGAAATAATCCGGCGTCAACGCTCTCAGAGGCACGCTCCGAGGAGTTGTTGCGCGACAAGGTCTTGCGCGTAATTTTCCAGCAGGGATTCTTCAAGCTTCGCAGAATCAAGCTGGAAACCGAGCAATTGCCTGGTGAAATTCACCTGCCGTACTGGCATGGATTCTATGGGACGCCAGAAGATCTGCGCTGCCGCGTGCTGGATGCCGTGCGTCGCCGCATCGAAGGCGCAAAAGTTTCGGCCCTGTTTGAGCAGTGGCTTGCCGCCTGAAATAATCCCGCCGAACTGCCAGGCGAGACAAAAAAGTTCCGGAGGAGTAAAGATGCGACTTATTTCGCAACGATTCCTGCTGCCTGCCTTGCTTGCATTGATCACGCCTGCTGCCCTGTTTGCCCAGGGATGGCAGCACATTCAAAGCGTGCAAAAAGTGGAGAAGCTGCCTGATGGGGTGGAACTGACTGCCGGCAAAGCGAAAGTGCGAGTCACCGTATTTCGCGAAGGGCTCTTCCGCGTGCGAGTCGCGCCAGCGGGTACATTTCCAAAAGATTCTTCATGGGCGGTGATCGAAGCGCCTGAACCAGGAGCGATCAAGATCGACGACGCGAAGGACGAGGTTCGCGTCACTTCCGGAACGACCGTAGCCAGAATCAAGAAGTCGCCTCTGCTGATCGATTTCCTGCGCGATGTAGGCGATGTGCTGGTTGCGGATGATTCCGATCTTCCCATGGCCTGGGAAAACGGGCGAGTACGCGTTTGGAAAAAAATGCCTGAGGACGAGGGTTACTACGGACTGGGCGACAAAGCCGGACCCATGAACCGGCGCGACCGCTCATTCACCATGTGGAACACGGATGCGTTCGGTTGGCGCGAATCAACTGATCCTCTCTACAAGACGATTCCGTTTTTCATCGGACTGCGCAAAGGTTTGGCTTACGGAATTTTCTTCGACAATACGTGGCGGAGCAGCTTCGATTTTGGCAAGGAAGGGCACGACTCCTATTCTTTCGGCGCTGAGGGCGGCGAGATCAACTACTACTTTTTTGCCGGGCCAACGCCGGGCAAGATTGTTCAGGACTTTACCGCATTGGTCGGGCGCACAAAGCTGCCACCGCTATGGACGCTGGGCTTCCAGCAATCGCGGTACAGCTACGAGCCGGAAGAACGCGTTTACGAAATTGCAAAAACGCTTCGCGACAAAAAAATTCCCGCCGACGCCCTTTATCTGGACATCGACTATCAGGACGGGAACGCGCCGTTCACCGTGGACCGCAAGAAGTTTCCCACATTTGAAAAGATGATCTCAGACCTGAGCGCGCAGGGATTTCACACTGTGCTGATCACCGACTTGCACATCAAGAAAAATCCCGATCACGCATACGCGCCCTACGACA
>QHYO01000196.1 GCA_003224135.1 Acidobacteriota bacterium
GTGAAGGTCTGCTGAAGCTGCGGCCGAACGAGCGGCCATTTGTCCTGACTCGCGCAGCCTACGCTGGCACGCAACGGTATGCCGCTACGTGGACCGGAGACAATGTGGCCGTCTGGAACCATCTTGGGATGAGTACACCGATGCTGCTGAGCATGGGAATTTCCGGCTACGGAATGGTGGGCGACGACATCGGGGGATTCGCGGGAACGCCAACAGCAGACTTGCTGACACGATGGATCGAAGCGGGCGCGTTCAATCCGATCTATCGCGACCACACGGCAAAGGGCACGGGGGACCAGGAGCCCTGGGTACATGGCGCGAAGCACGAAGCCATCCGCAAACGCTTCATCGAAGAGCGCTACCGGCTGATGCCCTATATTTATACGAGCGTGGAAGAGATGACGCGCACAGGAATTCCGCTGATGCGGCCGCTGCTACTGGAGTATCCGCAATCGCCTGAATTTTTTAACGACGACGGCGAATTTATGTTTGGCCATGATCTTTTTGTCTCTCCCGTGACCACCGAACTGCAGGACATGAAAGTCATCCAGTTGCCACCGGGAAGCTGGTACGACTATTGGACGGGCGAAAAGAGTTCCGACAAAGAACTGAAAAAGATGAAGCCTGCGCTGGATGAGGTGCCCGCGTTTGTGCGCGCCGGAGCGATCGTGCCGCGGCAGCCGTTGGTGCAACACACGGGCGAAACGCCAAATGGCCCGCTGGAGTTGCGCGTGTATCCTGGGCCGGACTGCAAAGGCTCGTTGTATCAGGACGACGGACATACGCTGGCCTACGAAAAAGGGGAGTTTTTGCGCGTCAACTATTCGTGCCAGGTGGGCGCGGATGCGATCAGAATTGTCAGCACCATCGAAAAGGACGGTTACAAACCCTGGTGGAGCGCCGCGGAAATCACGGTGTTCGGGATAAGCAAAGCGCCGAAGAGTGTGCGCGTGGGTGACGCTACAATTCACGAGTGGCGATTTGATTCGGCGCAGCAAGCCGTCGCGTTCACGTTACCCGAAGCGAAGAACAGTTGGACCGCCGAGCTGATTCTCTGACCAAATTCAATCGAGTGAAAAAATGGAATTCAATCGAGTGAAAAAATGGAATTCAATCGAGTGAAAAAATGGAAATCGATTGCGCGGGTGCCGTGATCTTTAATTCCCGGCCGTTGATTTCCGCGCCGCCGTTGCCATAGAGGATCGTTGATCTCAATCTACCCGCAAGAGGAGAGTTTGTTTGTGGAATTGCCAGCGCTCGCGGCTTGCTTCCATTATTGAAGATGACCAAGAGCCGCTCATCCTCGGTTTGACGCACAAATGCATACGAGTCGTCGTCAGAAAATATGTGGAACAGCTTCCCAGTGCGCAGCGCGGCGTGCTGGCGGCGAATTTGTAGAAGATTTTGCACGGC
>QHYO01000197.1 GCA_003224135.1 Acidobacteriota bacterium
GCTTAGCGAAAACCCCGAAGGGAATTTGACGCCGAGGCAAGTCGAGTTTTCGCGCACTATTCACGGAGCAGGAACCGACCTGTTAAATCTAATCAGCGACATTCTCGATTTGTCGAAAATCGAATCCGGCACCGTTTCCGTCCAAGCCGAAGAAGTATTCTTCGCGAGTTTGCTCGAAATGATTGCCCGGCCCTTCCGGCACGAGGCGGAAAATCGCCGGCTCACGTTTGAGACATTCGCTGACCCTGCGCTGAGTCAGAGCTTGGTAACCGACGCGAAGCGTCTGCAGCAGGTGCTCAAGAATCTCCTTTCGAATGCCTTTAAGTTTACCGAACAAGGGCAAGTGCGTTTGTCCGTTTTGAAAGCGCAGGGAGGCTGGACTACGGACCATCCCATCCTGAACAGAGCCGAAACTGTCGTCGCTTTCGAGGTGGCGGATACCGGCATCGGCATTCCGGCTGAAAAACAGCGCATCATTTTTGAAGCGTTCCAGCAGGCGGATGCGGGCACGAGCCGGAAGTATGGTGGGACCGGTCTCGGTGGATCCGGCAGCACGTTCACGCTTTACTTGCCTCAAATGTACGCTGGACCCACTTCTGGCAGTCCTGCGCACGCCCCAATACTTTCTATGTCCATGCCGCCCGTAATCGTTACTCCTCAGGATCGTCACGCGGAACGGGTAGCCGACGATCGCGACAGACTGCAGTCGGGCGACAGCATATTGCTCATTGTCGAGGACGACGCAAATTACGCGCGGATGTTGTATGTCCTGGCTCACGACACGGGCTTCAAAGCATTGGTCGCTTCGAGCGGTTCGGAGGCGCTGTCCTTGGTGCGGGAATTCCAGCCGGTTGCGGTGTCTCTGGATGTTTATCTGCCGGACATGCTCGGGTGGACGGTTTTCAATCACATGAAGCTCGATCCGACAACCCGTCATATTCCCGTGCAAGTCTTGACGCTGGACGAAGACCGCAGGCATGGTTTATCGCGTGGAGCGTTTGCTTTCCTGACCAAGCCGATCAGCCCGGAAAACCTGGAGTCCGCTTTTGCCAAAATGAAGGAATACGCCGCACCTCGCCGAAAACGGCTCCTGGTGGTGGAGGACGATCCGGCGGAGCAGTTCACCATTCGCGAGCTCCTCGGTCATGACGATATTGACCTTGAGATCGCACCGACAGGTGCTGCGGCGCTACGCGCGGTCCAAGAAAAAACATTCGATTGCATGGTGCTCGATCTCCGATTGCCAGACATGTCTGGCTTCGAAGTACTCGAACAACTCAGCCAGCGGAAAGGAACAAGCGACTTGCCGGTGGTTGTTTTCACTGGGCGCGAACTTTCCCTCGAGGAGGACATTCGTCTTCACGACTTGGCACGCAGTGTTGTGGTTAAAGACGTGGAATCGCCCGAGCGTCTATTGGACGAAACCTCGTTGTTCTTGCATCGGGTAATTTCGGATTTACCCCTGGAAAAGCAGAAAATGCTCGATCGGCTGCATCATTCTGATGACGCTTTGGTCGGCAAAAAAGTTCTGGTCGTTGATGACGACATTCGTAACATCTTTGCGCTTAGCAGCGTTTTGGAGAGGCGAGGCATGACCGTACTTTCCGCGAGCACGGGGCGGGAAGCGATCGCGCTTCTGGAAACGACCTCCGACGTGGCGATTGTGCTGATGGATATCATGATGCCTGAGATGGATGGATACGAAACCATGCAGGTTATTCGTCAGAACCTGGCCTTTCGAAGACTTCCGATCATCGCGCTCACCGCCAAGGCCATGAAAGGCGACCGCGAAAAATGCCTGGAAGCCGGAGCCTCCGAATACCTGGCAAAACCCGTCAATACGGAACAGTTACTTTCAGCTCTACGCATGTGGCTACATCGCTGATGACGAACAAACTAGGCGAGCGTGTTATGACCACCACAATTCCTCCAAGCCCGGTCAACATCCTGATGGTCGATGACCAACCCTCCAAGCTCCTCAGCTACGAAGTCATGCTGGGCGAGCTGGGCGAGAACTTGGTCAAGGCGAGTTCTGGGCGCGAAGCACTGGAACTGCTGCTGAAAATGGACTTCGCCGTCGTGCTCATGGACGTCAGCATGCCCGAACTGGACGGGTTTGAGCTGGCAGAAATGATTCGCCAGCATCCACGTTTTCAAAAAACCGCGATCATCTTCATTTCCGCTGTGCACCTGACCGACGTGGACAGGCTCAAGGGTTATGAACGCGGCGCCGTCGACTACATTTCCGTTCCGATCATCCCCGAGTTACTGCGAGCGAGGGTTAGTGTGTTTGCCGAACTGCACCGCAAGGCACGGCAGTTGGAAGCCCTCAACCAGGAACTTCGTCGCTTATCTCATAGTCTGATGATGGCGCAGGATGAGGAGCGCAGGCGCATCGCGCGCGAACTGCATGATGGTCTCGGTCAAGACCTCACCGCTGCGAAGATGATGCTGGGCGCTCTGATTCAGCCACATCAGCCCGCCTCGGCAAAAGAACAGGCCATGATGGAAGCGAATGTGATGATGGATCATGCCATCAAGCAAGTGCGAACGATATCGCACCTGTTGCATCCACCTCTCTTGGACGAAATGGGCCTACTCTCCGCGCTCCGTTGGTATACCGAGGGATTTGCTAAGCGCAGCGGCATACAAACGACACTGGAAGTGCCGCGCGAGTTTCCGAGATTAGGTCCCGAGGTGGAGACGGCAATTTTTAAGATCGCTCAGGAATCGCTCACGAATGTCTTCCGGCATTCAGGTGCGCAGCGGGCTACCGTCAAATTGGAACAACTGGATGGTCGAGTATTCATCTCGATTGCCGATGACGGAAAGGGGATTCCGAAAACCTTGGCAGCGCAGCAGCCGGGCAGCTACGGAATAGGCCTCATTGGAATTAAACAGCGCGTCGAAGAACACGGTGGCCAATTGATTTTGCAGAACGGAACGCCCGGGACAGTCGTTGAAGTCACGATACCAGTCAAAAACGACCGCAGTTTCCCCGTCGGCGCTCGCAGCTCGAATTTCTAAAATCGCGGGGAGTACACGTCTCGGTTCACTTCACGCCTGCGGCGCCAGCTAAATCGGCACCAAGATGCTCTTTGATCTTTCTCCGGGCGCGAAAGATTCTGGTCTTTACCGTCTGCAGGGCGATTCCTTTCCTGACCGAAAGCTCTTTTTGCGTCCACCCTTCGACAACGTACAGAACGAAGGCTTCTCGCAGAGTCGGCGAAACGGATGCCATCGCTTTCGACGCCAGCTCCCGGGAAATACACTGCGCTTCCGGGCTAATCCGCTTGCTGGGCCGGTCTATCGATTTTGCTGTGTTCGTATCGCAGGCGGAGGTGACACGCTGCTTCTCTGCCGCAGAAGCCCGCAACTTCATCAGCGCCTCGTTAATCGTGATTTTGGTAAGCCAGGTGGAAAGTAGCGACGTTTGACGAAATTGTCGGAAATTTACGAACGCCTTAACGAGCGCATTCTGTACGTTGTCCTCGGCGTCCGCAGCGTTGCGCAGGATGCGACGTGACGTGGCAAGAATTCGTCCTGAGTGGCGACGTACTAAAACATCGAATGCCTCGCGGTCACCGCCTCGCGCCCGACGGAGCAAATCTATCTCGCAATAGATAGAGTTTTGAGTCATTTCCATCCCTTCGAGGGCCAACCTATTTCTACTCCAGACCCTTGCCCGGGGACTATACCCGCAGTTCCTTGGAACACTGGTGCCAAGCATTTACCTTCATCGCCGTCTCGCCCCTCACGCACTACAGGATTCGACGGATTGATCGCAAGTGGATGAACAACGATTTGGCAATAAATCTAAAAGATGCTTCCAAAAAACGATTGCACAGCTTCTCGTGCCCGGAGATCGTTTTGGGACGTGTGCTTGCCCCAATCCCTGTTTTTGTGCCTAAAAATTAGCTCTATCCAAGAAGTAAAATCTCGCCTGCGAACACCAGTGATCGAGGAAGGTACGGCCAACGGTAAGCATAAGGAATACCGTTCTCCGTGTATTGCTGCCCGTATCTTGCTTTTGCGCGCCTCGCCATGCGTGCGACGTACATGAATAACCTGATTCTCGGTGCGGCGCCGAACAGTTTTCAATGAAGTTATGACAAACAGTAAAGGCTGCCCGCGGTGTGGCTATAAATCTGTCGTCCGATCCCATAGGCGCCCCTTGGAGAAGCTGTTCCTGGGGTTATTTCGCCTGACTCCCTTTCGCTGCCAAGGATGTGACGCTCGCTTCTATCGACGCAATAGCTCGGCGTCCTGGTTACTTTCGCGTACGTGACTCGCGTATTCGCTGCGTAAGTTCACAGAACCCGACGCCTGGGAGTCGCTTCGCGATCGTGAAGGTGATTTTTCATCCATGCAGCGCGATGAAGTTCTTTCTCGGAAAAATGCTGTATCGACTGCCTGATTTTGCTGCTCGTAGAGTCCGTTACATCAGCCCAATTTCTACGGAGGATTCTAATGGCTAAACAGGCATTACGAGAATTATACGTCGACGAATTGCGCGACCTCTATGACGCTGAAAATCGGCTTGTAAAGGCCCTTCCGAAGCTCGCGAAGGAGGCCCAATCGCAGGAACTGCGTTCCGGCATCGAGGAACATCTCAAGCAGACCAGGGGCCACGTCGATCGGCTTCGTCAAATCTTTGAAGCTATGGGCGAAAGGCCCGGCGGCAAAAAGTGCGCGGGAATGGTCGGGCTCATCCAGGAAGGCGATGAAATGATGGACGAAGAGTTTGAGGACGGGGTCAAGGACGCCGCTCTGATTTCCGCCGCTCAGAGAGTAGAACACTACGAAATCGCGGCTTACGGGTGTGTGAAGACCTGGGCCGGACTTTTGGGCGAGAAGGAAGCGCAAGACCTCCTTGAACGGACCCTCAATGAAGAAAAGGAAGCTGACCAGAAGCTCACCGAAATTGCGGGGGAGATCAATGTACAGGCAATGAGCGAAACGCAAACAAGCGAATCCGGGTCTGAATCCGAGGAAGAGGAGCAGAAGCCAGCAACTCGTTCCCGGGGAAAGGCACGCAGCGCCAGAGCATGATTCTGGCCACAGGATGAACGGAGGAGAGAGGGCATCCTCTCTCCTCTCGATCGATTCGCCATTCGCCACCGAGCAGGTCTGCCAACCGAAGCATCACTGTACTCCCTCCTATACCTTACCGGATGTTTGTGGGTCCTCTACGCGAAGACGAGTATGGCCTGTAGCGCGGGCAAGCGGTACAAACTGCGGTGGGGCTGCTGACGGGACGTTGAAACTCAGAGCCGGTGAGGGAGTCGTTATGAGGTTAGGACCATTTCTTTTAATCGCAATGCTACTTCTCCTCGCGTGGGGAGGTGGATTCCTGATGTTCCATGTTGCGAGCGGCTTAATCCATCTGCTGCTCGTTCTCGCCATCCTTTCATTCCTCTTTCACTTCCTTACTGGTCGACGCACCGTCTAGACGGGCAGAATTCGAGCGATTACGACAATGAAAACTGAGACACACTCAAGAAAGTACGAGCACGAGAATGTCCGCGACTTCGAGGTCTTTCGGAAGCGTTTGCTTGCCGAACTGAAAAACTTTCAGGACCGCGTCGCGCGGGCCCGCCAGGAATTGCCGATCGACTCCGACCCGGACGACGAGGCTGGCATCGCTTCCAGGAGTGCCGACCGCGAGGTCACCATGGGAAATCTGGAGCGCGACCTTCAAGCCATCGTGGAGATCGAAAGAGCACTGCATCGCCTGGACGCCGGGCAGTATGCGACGTGCGTGGTGTGCCAGTCGCGCATTTCGGATGCCCGCCTCAAGGCTATTCCGTGGACAAGGACTTGCATTCAATGTGCGGGGCGTGGCAATCAGTTCGCCGGCTCTCCGTTACAACTCAACGCAAATCTCGCTCACTCGTGAGTGGAGGAGCGACTGCATCTACATAGCTCGCCGGATGAGAAGGGAAGAAGCTGCCAGGTCGAGCGTAGGTGGCCTTGTCCGCAGGCCCAGCGGTTGTGCTATCTATCTGGGCGTGGGACGGGCCGGCGCGCAGGCCTGCGAGATCGTCGCTCGTTTTCCTCGAATCAAGAACCGCTGTGGCTCCCGAGCCAGCAGATTCGATAAATGATTCATCGCAGGATTCGAATCAGCCAGAAGTTTTACAAACGCCGTCAAGGGTACTGCGAGCAAGAGTCCTACAACTCCCCACAGCCATCCCCAGAAGAGAAATCCGATCGTCGCTGCGACCGGCCCAATATCCAATCGTGAGCCGACAAACCTGGGTACCAATAAATTTGCTGCGATTAAGTGAAGAGCGATGACCGTGACAACAATTACCGCAAAGGGAGTCAGGCTGTGAAATTGAAAAACCCCCGCCATCAGCGGAATTACGAGCGCTATCACGATCCCCAAAAAAGGAATCAGGTTCAGCGTTCCGCTCACGGTTCCTAACAAAATCGCCGGAGCCAGCCCAATTTGCCAAAACACCAGAGCGGTTATTGCGGACAATAGTGCCCCGATCACTAAATTCCCCGCTACATAGCTTCGTATCATTGCGTTCGCGCGAACGATCATGCGATCAAAATCCATTTGCTTGCCGGCACCGGACCTCAGAGAGAGGTGGATCTTGTCGCGAGCAATCAACAGAAAAAAGGTCAGGAAGGGAACGACCCGGCGATGAGCAATGCTCCCCACGCCGATCCCACGCCTCTCGCCAAATAACTTGCCCATGAAGTCGACTCTCTAATTCGAACTTCAGGAACTTTCTTTGGTTCTGCTTCGTTCGCTAGTGTTCCCGCTGAATCCCGCACTGTTTGTATTTTGCTGCTGATCGGAGAAAGCGTTTCGGCGATCCGGCTCACGTAGCGAGGAAAGTCGTCAAAGAAATCTGCCAATTTTCCGTACGAGGCATAGGCGATCGATCCAAAAATGAGCACGCCGAACAAAACAATTGACCCTGCGGCGAAAAATCTCGGGATGCGAGCCCTTTCCAGTACTGCCACCACGGGATCCAGCAGAATTGCCAGGAATGTCGCGACCACCACGGTGATGCAGACAGAGCTGGCGAAATAGCAGAAAGCGATGAGCAGCAGGGTCAGAATTCCAGCCAACAGGCGAACGCCCTGTCTCGCTATAGCCGGGTCATGCGAGACTTGTGGGGCTGTTAGGTCTTCTTGGCTCAAACTCTTTTCTCTTTCTGATCCTCTCGCATTAGACCGATGTTGGCCAATTTGCCCGCCGAATGACATACCGTACTCCTTTGAGACCGCGACTGTGACGTTGGCACAATTCCCTTGGGCAAAAAAATGCCGGCGCCCGTGCATCGCTCAAGCAATCACCAGGTACGCTGGCAAACTTCTCAAGTGGTTACTAGTAGCGACCCGGTGAAGCGCCTCGCGACCGGTCGCCTTCTTTCACCGACGACTCACTCGTGTAGGCAATGTCTTCGGCGCCAGTTCGCTCCAGGACTCTTTTCGCCCGGTCTATTTCTTCCGAAGTGTCACAGTGGACCGAAAGCAAAATGCCGCCTTCGGTCAGACGGCCTTCGTATCTCTTCGCCTCGTATTCAGGAATTCCCATCCCCACAAGCGCTCCGGCCAGGCCGCCAACAGCGCCGCCGACTCCTGCGCCCGCCAGAGCGGCAACGATTGGTCCCGCTGCTATGAAAGGACCGACGCCAGGGATAGCCAGCGAACCGATTCCAACTAGCCAGCCCAGGATTCCACCGAGTACCGCGCCCGATCCTGCTCCTGCCGTCGCCCCTTCAGGGGCCTTTGACGCCTTGTGGGTGCCTAGCTCCCGGCTACTCACAGATTCGGGAAGCAGTACCGCAACGTCAGAGCTAGCGAATCTCTCGTCTCTTAGCATCTGCACTGCGTTTTCAAGTCCGCTTTGCGTCCTGTAGATTCCGAACAGAGCTTTGTTTTTTGCCATAGCCTTCTCCTCTCTTTGTTCACGAAGTTTTCTGACCCTTACTTTGACTTCGGTTTTACTGTCATCTCGTTCTTTACGTTCGCTGCGCC
>QHYO01000192.1 GCA_003224135.1 Acidobacteriota bacterium
CGCTTCAATTATGCTCGGATTTCCAAGGTTAGTCCCGCATTTTTCGGGATGCAAGGCGAATTCACAGCAACGCTTGTCAAAAAGGCAAGTCTGCGGCCCGCCCAGAACCCAGGAGAGAACCTGGGATAGAATCCGTCCATGGCCAAGCTCGACGAATATCAGCGGAAGCGCCGCTTCGACCGAACGCCTGAACCCGCTGGCCCTGTTGCTGCTGAAAAAGGGCCCGAACCCTCCAGCGAAAATACTTTTGTCGTACAAAAGCACGCGGCCCGACGTCTGCACTATGACTTTCGCCTGGCAATCAATGGCACTCTGAAATCCTGGGCCGTGCCCAAGGGCCCCTCTCTCAGCGCTAGCGATAAACGTCTCGCCGTACAAACCGAGGATCATCCTCTTGAGTACGGCGGCTTCGAAGGAAAAATTCCCGAAGGCAACTACGGAGCGGGAACCGTCATGGTGTGGGATCGTGGCACGTTCGCTACCGAGGGCAATCTCGATGCGGCCCGGCAACTACAACGAGGAGAAATCAAATTCAGTCTTAATGGAGAAAAACTCCGCGGCAGCTTCGTTCTCGTCAAGCTTCGCAACTCCGAAAAAGGCAACGAATGGCTTTTCATCAAACACAAAGACGCAGCTGAGGACCCCGCCTGGAACGTCGACGAGCACGACGGCTCCGTTCTCACCGGCCGCACACTCGAAGAAATCAAGGAAGAGTCGCCGCCCAAGCGCAAGCCAAGTCCGATGCAACCGGACGAACTAACCGGCGCCCGAAAAAGCGCCATGCCCTCCCGACTGGAGCCCATGCTCGCAACTTCGAGCGACCATCCCTTCTCCGATCCCAATTGGCTGTTCGAAATCAAATGGGACGGTGTGCGCGCCTTAGCCTGGACTTCCGGCGGCGCCCTGACGCTACGTTCCCGCGCGTCCGTGGACATTACCAAACGCTATCCCGAGCTCGCATCTCTTCCTGAAGCCCTGGCCGCTCGCCAGGCAATTGTTGATGGAGAAATTGTTGCTCTCGACTCTACCGGGCACAGTGACTTCCAACGCTTGCAGGAACGCATGCACGTGCGTGCTCCGAGCGACCATCTTGTCTCGCAGATTCCTGTCGTTTACTTCGCCTTCGATCTTCTTTATTGCGATGGATACGATCTTCGCCAAGCTTCGCTGCTGGAACGCAAACAACTCCTGCAACGGCTGTTGCACACCTCCGAATGCTTCCGCTACTCCGACCACCAGCTGGAGCGCGGGAAAGAATTGTTTGAATTGGCAAGACAGAATGGTCTGGAAGGAATTATCGCGAAGCGGACTGACAGCCCCTACGTTTCCGATCGTAGTGCGAATTGGGTGAAGCTGAAGGTCACGAATACCATCGATGCCGTTGTCGGAGGATGGACCGCGGCTCGCACCAGCGCGATTCCTTTTGGCTCCCTGCTGCTGGGACTGTATCAAGGCAAGAAACTTCGTTTCATCGGACACGTGGGCAGCGGCTTTGACGCAAACAAACTGGACGAAATCAGCGGCAAATTGAAAAGGCTGGCGTCATCGACTTGCCCGTTCGAAACTGTTCCCGAAACCAATGAGAAGCCGTCCTGGGTGACTCCTTCGCTGGTCGCGCGCGTCAAGTTCAGCGACTGGACGCAGGAGCGCTCGCTGCGACATCCGGTTTTCCTCGCGCTTCGCGAGGACGCAGGACCCGCCGATTGCCAGTGGGACACTGAAGTCGCCGCTGCCGCGACGAATCCCGCCGTGGTTCGCGCGCCCGAAGTTGTCGGTCGCGTGCTCAACACGACTGCGCAGGTCGAAGCCGAACTGTTCAAGGGCCATGCGGAAACGGTCACGATCGAACTCGACGGCAAACGCTTCCGCCTGAGTAACCTGAACAAAATCTATTTTCCCGAGTCCGGATACACGAAACGAGACCTCCTCACCTATTACTACCGAATGGCCCACTCCATTTTGCCTTTTCTCCGCGATCGACCGCTGGTCCTTCGCCGCTATCCCGACGGAATCAAGGGCCAGGCCTTCTTTCAAAAAGATCTGCGCGAGGGTATTCCGGAGTGGTTCAAAACAGTTCCTGTCGATTCTGAAGGACTGGGCAAAGAAATCCACTACGCCACAGCGGACGATCGCGCTTCCCTCCTCTTCCTCACCAGCCTCGGTTGCATCGACCACAATCCCTGGTCCAGCCGCTACTCCGATCTCGACCATCCCGATTATTTCTTTTTCGATCTTGATCCTTCTGAGGGCACCGATTTCTCCGTTGCTGTCACGATCGCTCGAGCTCTTCATGAAAAGCTGGAAGAACTGCGCGTGACCA
>QHYO01000194.1 GCA_003224135.1 Acidobacteriota bacterium
TCGATCAGTATGACGAGCAGCATGAAACGCCTGCGCAGAACGAAATTATCGAAGTAAAGGTTGTCGCGTACACGGAACACGGTGTCGTGGTGGACATCGGCCAGAAAACAGAAGGATTGATTCCGGCGGCGGAGTTCTCCGAGACCGAAATTCCCCGCCCCGATCCCAATGCCACGATTGAAGTCCAGCGCACTGGCGAGAAGAAAGACGGCTACGTCATCGTCTCGTACCAGAAGGTATTGCGCCGCCGCACCTGGGAAAAGCTCGATGAAGCGTACAAGAACAAGACCACGCTGACGGGCAAAGTGGTTGATCGCATCAAGGGCGGCGTTGTTGTGGACGTAGGAGTTCGCGCGTTCTTGCCCGGCTCGCAATACGATCTGCGGCCCACTCCCAATCTCGATGCGCTGGCCGGACAGGACGTGCAAGTTCGCATCACCAAGCTAAATCGCCGCCGCGGCAACGTAGTCGTCAGCCGTCGGGCGATTCTGGAAGAGGAGCAACACGCAAAGCGCGCGGAGTTGATGGAAAAGTTGGCGGAAGGCCAGACCGTCCA
The DNA here is from genome assembly GCA_003224135.1 of Acidobacteriota bacterium. Taxonomy (GTDB): domain Bacteria; phylum Acidobacteriota; class Terriglobia; order Acidiferrales; family UBA7541; genus Acidiferrum. The sequence goes on from QHYO01000194.1 coordinate 557, forward strand.
CGGCGTTGTGAAAAACGTGACGGAATACGGTGCCTTCGTTGACCTTGGCGGTATCGACGGCCTGCTTCACCTCACCGACCTGAGCTGGGGCCGCATCAAGCACCCTTCCGACGTCGTAAAGCCGGACCAGGAACTCGACGTCATCATTCTGAAGTTCGACAAGGAAAAGCAGCGCGTCTCGCTGGGGCTGAAACAACTCTCGCCTGACCCCTGGGTTGGCGCCGCGGAGAAATATCCCGCAGGCGGCAAGTTCAAGGGCAAGGTCGTTGGCGTGGTGGATTACGGCGCGTTCGTCGAACTCGAAACCGGCATCGAAGGCCTGGTGCACGCGACCGAAATGAGCTGGGCGAAAAAGTCCGTGAATCCTGCGAAGCTCGTAAAGGCTGGCGACGAAGTTGACGTTGTGGTTCTTGACATCAAGCCGAGCGATCGCCGCGTTTCGTTGGGTATGAAGCAGGCGCTGCCCGATCCATGGATTTTGACTGCGGAAAAGTATCCCGTCACCGGCAAGGTCCGCAACATCGTGGAATTCGGCGCCTTCATCGAAATCGAGGATGGCTTCGATGGCCTGGTGCACGTCAGTGACGTCAGCTGGACCGAACGGATCAAGAATCCCCACGAAGTTTTCAAGAAGGGCGAACCTATCACTGCAAAGGTGCTGCGCATCGATGAAGACAACCGACGCGTATCGCTCGGCATGAAGCAGGTGAACGATATCTGGGGCGACTGGTTCAAGCAGCACAAGGTCGGCCAGATTGTGAAGGGCAAAGTCTCGCGTATCGCAATGTTCGGCGCTTTCGTCGAACTTGGCGACAATATCGAGGGCTTGTGCCACAACACCGAAATCATGGAGCGCCGCCGTGGCGACGACGCGAGCGGTATGAATCGCACGTCCAGCGGTCCGCTGAAGAGCGCTGGTCCACTCGAGCCGGGCAAAGAATACGATTTCAAGATCATCAAGATCAGCCCGGAATCGCGCCGCATCGGACTGAGCTACAAGAGCGCCGTGAAACAGCAGGAGCGCCAGGAGATCGCGCAATACCGTTCCACGTCGAAGACATCTTCGACCGCGACGATTGGCGATGTGCTGAAACAAAAACTCTCTTCGCGCTAAAGTTACCGCCATTTCCACAGGGGTCGGTCTTCCATCGACCGGCCCCTAAATTTTTGTTTTACCTGCGGGCCACTTTAGTGATAGGAAGTGTGCAACCGATACGCCGGAGCTTCCCGTAAGCCCTTCCCTGTCATGGGTCTGCGGCGTATCATCTAGGGACTATTCAGCGAGGCGTGGCCACGATGACCAAGCAACCGACGTTGACGAAGGCTGATTTGATCGAAGAAGTGTTGAAGGTCACCGAGCTCCCGCGCAAGGAGTCCGAGACGATCGTCGAGACGATTTTTGACAGCATCATCGAAGCCATACAAAAGGGCGAGAAAATCGAGATCCGCGGCTTCGGAAGTTTCCGCACGCGGCAACGACGCGGCCGCGTGGGACGCAATCCGAAAACAGGAGAGAAAGTGGAAGTTCCGGCAAAGCGGATTCCCTTCTTCAAACCAAGCAAGGAATTAAAGGATTTCGTCAACAGCGATGAAGCTGCGGCGATGACTTCGGCGGCCGAATCCGCGGGTGCAAGCTCCGGGAACTCGACCCGCTCCTGATTCTTATTTTTTCCTGTTCGCCGCAGAGCCTCTGCCGCACTTTAGGCTTCTCCCCGCGCATTGACCGCTTCGCGGTCATCATTTAAAGAGGACGCTCACTCGATGGATTTTTTGTGGACTCCGTGGCGCTACCAGTACATTGCGCAAGCCATCGCCGGTAAACAGCCTGAATGTATTTTTTGCGATGCTGTCGCGCGGCACGACGATGATGTGACGCTGATTGTTCATCGTGGCGTTTCCTGCTTTGTAATTCTGAATCTTTATCCTTACACGTCCGGTCATGTGATGATCGTGCCGTACGCACACGTGGCAGAGCTTTCACTCTGTGACGCCGCGACGCTCGGTGAGTTCATGCAGCTCGCGCAACGAGTCGAAGGGATCCTGCACAAGCTGTACAAGCCCGATGGCATGAACTATGGAATGAATCTTGGACGCGCGGCAGGCGCAGGCGTGACAGGCCACCTTCATTTGCACGCGCTTCCACGCTGGATCGGTGACGCGAATTTTATGACCGTCACCAGCGAGACGCGCGTTCACCCCGAGTCGCTCGCTACGACGTACAAGCGGTTTCGCGAGGCTTTTGCCTGATTCCGCTTTCTTGTTTTTTTCCGTAAGATTGCTTCGTCTGCCGCATTGTGGCTCCGGTTAAATAAAATTTGGATAGCGGCGTTAGCGGCTCATGTGCGGGGTTTTGAATCATGCCCAAGAAACGCAAAAAGGCTAAGAAAAAACGCTCCAAGTCCAACGCCAAAATAAAAAGGAGTCAGCCGAGGGCGAAACAAAAATCCAAACAGCGCCGTCCGTCCGCATCTCCGGTTGTGGAACCCACTTCCGGCTCTGCTTCAAGCTCCCTTGATCCGCGGCGCGCAGGGCGGCTTCAGCTCCGGAACACACGCAAACAAAACCGCGAAGAGCAGATTGGCGATTTGCAGGGCATCAGTCTGGAAGATCGTGCGGATTCAGAGAGCGTGGGTGAGCTCTTGGAGGAAGGACAAACTCTCGAAGCCGAGGCTGTAAAAGGAATTGAG
>QHYO01000198.1 GCA_003224135.1 Acidobacteriota bacterium
GAAAGTGGAAGTCCCAACGATCGACGGACGTTCGATCGTGCGCATTCCGCCTGGCACCAATAGCGGGAGCACGCTGCGATTGCGGGAAAAAGGCGTACCAAGCGCACGCAACGGTGTACGCGGCGATCAGTACGTCGAAATCCAGGTTGTCGTCCCGAAGCCGACCGACGAGCGCGTTCGCAACTTGATGAAGGAACTCGAGACTGTCGCGCCCGACGACCCACGTAAGGATTTATTCGCTAGAGCTGGAGTCTGACGTTCCTATGTCGCCACGCAGAAAAACTCGCGCCAAGGCCGGCTACATGATCAGCTCGGTAGCCGAACTCTACAAATTGCATCCGCAAACTCTTCGGCTCTACGAGCGTGTGGGCTTGCTTAAACCTTCTCGTTCCGAGGGTAATACCCGCCTCTATACGGATGACGATTTGGAACGGCTCGATGTGATCCTCACGCTGACGCGCGACATGGGCGTGAATCTTGCCGGTATCGAAATTATTCTGAACATGCGCGAGAAAATGCTGGAAATGGAAAAACAAATGAGCGAATTTGCAACCGTGGTTCAGCAGGAGCTTTCCCGCGTCGCGAACCACATTTCAAATGAGAAGCCGTCGCAGCACGCGATTGTTCCAACGCGCATCCGCCTGACGAAATAAACGATAAGCCCATTGTCGTGGGCTGCGCGCAAGGCTTTTTGAAAGCCCGAAAACTTATCTCTTATCTGAACTGTGCGTAAGCGGCTCTGTGGCGTCTGTCTTTTTTCTTTCACACAAATCCACATGCAACGCGGCTTGCCGATCGCAGCGCACGCCCGTATGCTCGTTCTACGATGACGCTTGAGAATTGCCAGCAATGCCACGGAACCGGATGGAAGCTTGTCGCGCGTCCGGATGGCCCGGGAAAATTTGCTGTAGCGTGTGACTGCGGCAGCGGCGAGCGCGCTGCGTTGACCATGAATCGCGCGCGGATTCCGAAGCGCTACGAGCATTGCGATTTCGAAAGCTACGTCACCGATCTCGCCGATGGAAAAGTCTGGACGACACAGCACGCGCAGTCGCTCAAACAGGCAAAACTCGTGGCCCAGGGTTTTATCCGCGATTACCCCGGTGCCAGCGAAAAAGGCCTTCTGCTCATGGGCCCGTCGGGCGTGGGAAAAACGCATCTCGCAGTAGCCGCGCTCAAGGAATTGCTGCGCCGCGGCCACCAGGGGATTTTTTGCGATTACCGTGAACTCCTGAAGGAGATTCAGGCCAGCTACAACCCAGCCAGCGAATCAACCGAAATGAAAATCCTCGAGCCGATCCGCAACACCGAAATTCTTGTGATCGACGATATCGGCGCAAGCAAACCCTCGGCGTGGGTGCTCGACATCATCGGCCTGGTCTTGAATGCCCGCTATAACGAACGTAGCGTCACAATCCTTACTACAAATTATTTTGACGAAAAGCCCGCTACCGAACCCGCGCCAAGATTGCCTAGCGGAGAACGCGTGAAAGTCGTCAAAGAAGATTCACTCGAAGACCGCATCGGCGCACGCATGCGTTCCCGCCTTTACGAAATGTGCCGCACCGTCGAAGTCTTTGCCCCCGACTTCCGCCGCGAAATCCGTCAATCCACCCCCGCCCGCGCCTAGACTATTGTATGGGAGCATCAATGGCACCAGTGCCCTCTTCGATTGAGAAGTGGTACCGCAGCCGCTGCGACGGTGACTGGGAGCATCACTGGGGCGCGTCTATCGAAACCCTCGATAATCCCGGGTGGCGAATCCAACTAGATTTACGAGAGACTAAGGCCGAGGGTCGAACATCGGAGTGGGTGAAGATCAATCGCTCTGTCGACGACTGGCTTATGTATCGAGCGGCGGGCGATAAGTTTGAATCCTCCTGCGGCCGGTTGAACCTTTCAGAGGCTCTCGAAGTCTTTGCGAGCTGGTATGACTCACGTTTGTAATAGCTCGCTTCTTATTGCTTTCGTTTCGTTGACACACCTCCATTTCGACGCGTATTCTTGCAGGGTTGCAGCGTTTCCAACGTCTGCAGCATCTATCTGTACTGTGACCCCGAACGGTCATTTTTTAAAGATGACCGCGAAGCGGTCCATTGTCCTTTAGAGCTGGTTCGCGATCCGGTCAGGGGTGGCCGCACTCGCCTCCCGCTTGCTTGACGCGAAACAGCAGCCTTGCATTACCCATCGGGGCAATCCCCCAACAGGGAGTCCGCAAGGAAGTTACTCGAACACGCTGGCTCGACTGCGCCCAGCTTTGTTGGCGACGCAGCGAGATCAGATCCAAAACTTGGGATAAAAATCCCGGAGGCCGACAACCATGTTTTCCGACCATGACAACCCAGTGAGCGCAGCCGCCGCAGCGCCTGCCCACGACGCGCAGTCTGAAGCAACGCCGCCGAAAGAACCAGCTACGCAGCAAGAAAATTCGGCTGCTCAGGAAGATGCACCACATGAGGAACTGAAGGCCGAGGTTTCGGCCGAGGTTCCGGCTGACGTTCCTGCCGCTCCTCAACCAGCGGCCGCCGAAGTACACGCCAAAGCAGAA
>QHYO01000199.1 GCA_003224135.1 Acidobacteriota bacterium
TCGAGAAAGCGCAAAAAGCGTTTGCGGACGCGGGACTTCGCGGTGAAGTTGTGGTAGCCGACAACGGCTCGACGGATGGTTCAATTGAAATTGCGGAAAAGCACGGCGCGCGCGTGATTCCGGTGGCGCAGCGAGGCTATGGTTCGGCATTGAAGGCCGGGATTCGCGCGGCGCGTGGCGCGTTCATCATTATGGGAGACGCGGATGATAGTTATGATTTTGGGGAAGTCCCGCGTTTTGTGGAGGAATGGCGAAAGGGCAATGAAGTGGTGATGGGCAACCGATTTGCCGGAGAGATCAAGCCGGGAGCGATGCCTTGGCACCACAAATACATTGGCAATCCAGGATTAACGGCACTGCTGAATCTGTTTTTTCACTCTGGGATTCACGACTCACATTGCGGGATGCGCGGATTCACGCGTGAGGTATTCGACCGGATGGATGTGCGCAGCTGCGCGCGAAGACTTCTGAAATTCCTATCACGCTGTGGAAAGACAAGCGTGGGCGTCCGCCACATTTGCGCAGCTTTCGCGATGGCTGGCGGCACACGCGATTCATGCTGCTGTACGCGCCAAACTGGCTGTTTATTTTACCGGGTGGATTGCTGATGGCCCTGGGGCTCTTTCTGACGTGCTGGCTGTTGCCACATCCGCGAAGGCTTTCGCCGCGCGTTGTGCTCGATGTTCACACGATGATTTTTGGCGTGATTTTTACGCTGATGGGCGCGCAGATTCTAGCGACGGGCGCGTTCGCGAAAGTGTTCAGCTACGCGGAGCGATTTGATCGCAACACAGTTTCACTGAAGCGGCTCTTGAAGCGCGTGACGTTCGAATCGGGATTGTTACTGGGCGGCGTGCTTTTCCTCTTGGGAGTCGCCGGTTGCGCTTACATTACATGGCAATGGGCGGCGAGTGGATTTGGGCCGCTGCATCAGGTGAGGGAAGTGCTGTTCTGGTCGATGTGGCTGTTCCTGGGAGTGCAAATTATTTTTTCGTCGTTCTTCCTTAGCATGCTGGGTATCAGCCGCGGCACGTACATTGGGGACTACGATCTCGCGCCGCGCGACCGCAAAGCCGCCGACAAATAGATGCCCTACACGGAGATCGATCATTTCATAGCCAAGATGAGGTTCCGTGCGGCATATCCGTACCTGGGCGCTGGTTCGCGCGTTTGTGATCTGGGATGCGGTCTGGAAATGGCGTTTCTCGATTTTGCGGAAGATAAAATCGCCCGCGGTGTTGGGATTGATGATCAAGTGGAGAGCGGAACACACGGCCGCTGGCAGCGGATTCACGCGGATTTGCGGGGCCGGTTGCCGCTGAATGAGGCACAGTTTGATCACGTGGTGATGCTTGCAGTGTTCGAACATTTAGCGGAGCCAGAATCGGTATTGCGTGAGGCGTTCCGGATTTTAGCGCCAGGAGGCTCGTTGATCATGACGTGGCCGGCGGCAATGGTGGATCCGATCTTGAACGTTTTGCATACGTTGCATCTGGTGAGTGACGAGATGGAAAGCGACGAACACCAAAAGCGAATGCCGGTCACTGAAGTGCAGCGGCTGCTTGAACACGTCGGGTTCCGGGAATTTCATCATGAGAAATTCGAGCTTGGATTGAACAATTTAATGGTGGCCACCCGCTGACTCGCACTGCCTAGTTATTTGGCAGGCTTTTCTGAATCGGTTGGCGGCATGTAGGGCTCCAGGAATGTATTGTCGGTGTCCGGCGTGACGAGCCAAACTTTGCGGTCGCCAAAATATTTGAGCAGTTTTGCGTCTTGCTCCGGATTGATCTCCCGCGCCCAGACAACTTTTGCGGAATCGATCTCCGCGCCGTTGTAAACCCAGTCATCATGAATGTTGTGGTCTTCAGTGTAGCGCACCATGACGAGGTGTTTGCCCGTAAGGGCTTCGAGTTTGCGCTGAATCGTGAGGCGGCTCACGTCGCCTTGACAAGTCCAGTAAAAGGTGTCGCAATTTTTTCGCATGACTGCGCTCGCAGTATCGACCAACAACAAGAGCACCGATGTACGAGCGAAGATTGCGCCCCAACGCCAGCGTTTCCAGCGCATCAGCCGCAAATGTCTTAGCGATTGCAGATAGAGAAGAATCAAGAGACATGTGACAGGAGCTGCGTAATGCGAGTTGGACCACACGATCAAGTACGTAGCCACTGCGACAAACCCAAAAGTGACCCACGCCAGACCCATCCGGCGATCGCGAATGACAAAAAATAACGCAGGCAAAGCCAGCAGCATTCCCCACCATGCGAACGCGGAGAAGAAGCGAACGGATTTGAGCCAAGAAAGGCATTTCACGCTTTGCCAGGAGTGGTCATACTCTGCGCGCTCCCAGCCGTTATAGAAATCTTCGAATTGTTGGTTGCGGTAATGAATTTCCGGCCTTGATACCTGGAAGAGAAACATTGGCGCGGTGTGATAGGTTCGAACGTTCAGCGCGTTCGGGAAGAGCAGCGGGTTCCCAGTGAGTCGCCAATTGTAGAAGCTCATAAACGTGGCTGTGAGGAGCAAGATCGCGGCGATGGGAAGCGCGACGGCGCGCCAACGATTCGGTTGTGCCGCCACGGACTTTTGAAACAGCCAGCGCGCGAGGACGAACAAGGAGGGCAGAGAAAAAATCAGTCCTTCATAAGGGCGACTGTTCGCAAGAATGGCGAGGCCGATTGCGAATAGGATTGCGTCACGCGTTCGCGGACAACGCAGAAGCCGGGCGACCGCTCCGAGCAAGAGCGCGCCACCAGTGGCAGCGACGGCACCGCCCCAGTAGCTGTTCACCCAGTAGCTGGCGATGCCGAATTTCAGCCACGCAATGCTTCCGCCGAGAACTGCCCAACGCGGCGGCAACCAGGCAAGCAGCATCCAGTAGATTACAACGCACATTGCCGCGCAGCTTAAGAGCACACCGATCCACGGATCGCCCAGCCATTCGCCGAATGCGAGAACGAAGCCTTGCCCTGGCGGATACATTGAAGCGTAGCGTGGGAACCAGTTGACGTGAAACGTTTCGAGGCTTATCCATACCGGGTGTGATGGATTCGAAAGTCGGCCGTGCGCAAACGTGTCTCCCATGAGCAGATAGCTGAATTCGTCGTGAATGCCAGGAACGGGAACGGGAAGGCGTGGGAGAAGTGCGACACGGATGGCGATCACTGTAAAAAAAAGCAAAAATCCAGAAAGGAATCTTCTGAGCGCAAGTGGCGTGACGATTTTCGAAGTCAAGCGAGAGATTCGCTCGCTCGATTGCGGGAAAACGAATTGCAATGCAAGAAGCGCACCCGCGGCGATCAGGGAGTAATAAAAAGCTCGGACCAGCGGTTGCAGGTCAGGCGGATCGGGGCAGATCATTGCGAGCACGCTGAAGATAATACAGGCGAGGGCGCGCGTACCAAAACAATTCGCGGCTAGCGTTCGATTTCTATTTCGGTGGCCTGCGAGCTGCGCGCTTTGCGGTTCTTTGGATCGTCGAGATAATCCTGCAATTCGAGGCGTAGATTTCCAGCATTCGTCGCGAAGCCAAGTGCGGTCTCGAAATCGACGAGTCCTTCGCGAATAAATGTATCGAGCACGCCATCGAAATGTTGCATACCCTCGGTGCTGCCGTCACGCATCGCGTCAAGCAGCGACTTGCCTTCGCTTTCGCCTTTTTCAACGTACTCACGGGTGCGCATGGTGGACTTCAGAATTTCGATCGCCGCAATGCGGCCGGTACCGTCTTTGCGGGGAAGCAAGCGCTGCGAAACGATAAAACGAAATGCTTTACTCAGGCGGGTACGAATTGCTTGCTGGTCGGCGAGCGGGAACACTCCTACGATGCGTTCCACCGTTTTTGCAGCGTCGATGGTATGCAAAGTGGAAAGCACCAGGTGCCCGGTTTCAGAGGCTTCAAGCGCGATTTCAATCGTTTCGCGGTCGCGCATTTCGCCGACGAGGATCACCTTCGGGGCCTGTCGCAATGCCGCGCGCAAAGCGAGCGAAAAGGTTGGCGTGTCGCTGTGCAGTTCGCGCTGGTGGATCGTCGCTTTTTTGTGGCGATGCAGAAATTCAATGGGATCTTCGATGGTCAGAATGTGATAGGCCTTCTCTTGATTCATTTTGTCAAGAATGGCGGCCAGCGTGGACGATTTTCCGGAGCCGGTCGGCCCTGTCACAAGCACGATGCCGTTACGGAGTTGAACGATTTCCTCTAACGTCGGGGGCAAGCGAAGATCGTCGGAACTGGGAATACTATCGGGGATTACGCGCATGACAATCGCGCAAGTGCCTCGCTGACGAAATATATTTACGCGAAAGCGTCCGACGCCATTGATTCCGTAAGATAAATCTGCAGAGCCGTCTTGTTCGAGTTTGCGAACGGGATGTTCGTTCTTACCCATCAATTCGTATGCGATCGCGCGTGTGTCTTCCGGCTTCAAACACTCCAGGCCTTTGAATTTCAGTTCGACGAGTTGTCCACTGATTTCGACCTGCGGCGCGCGTCCGGGCGAAAAAATCAAGTCGCTGATGTGGCCGCCACTTTTCAGCATCGCGGCGATAAGTTGCGGAACACCAAAAGTGCGCTGTTTAGGTTCGGCCGGGGGATCCGGCGCTGCATTGACGACAGTTGTAGGGGTGCCCATGGTCTGTTGAATCGTGGAAAGGCAAACGAGGCGAGTGGGACGCCATGCCTTCGAGTTCCCAGTGTAGAGAGATTCGCGAGCTCTTGCGGAAAAAGTGTTCGCAGGGTTGCGTGATGATTAACGCCGGATGATCAAAGCTGCGCCACTTTCATTTGTGAAGTATCAGCGTTTTGACGCCTTGTCGGTGACGAAAAACGGTGTGCCACGGCCTCAAGCTGTGCCGGAAAGTAATAGCGACATATCTCCATTGCGGCTCGAATCGGCCAGACGTAGCGAGGCGCAATCCTTCACGATCCAGTCGGCGCCGGCCTGCCGCAGAAAAGCGTCGCGCTCGGTGGTTTGCAATGCGATGACGCGCGCACCTGCTGCTTTCCCAGCGCGAATTCCCGCTGGCGCGTCTTCGATTACCGTGCAATCCGCGGCAGCAATGCCAAGGAGCTCCGCGCCCTTCCTGTACGGCTCTGGATCCGGTTTTCCATTCACGATGTCGTTTGACGTGACGAGTCGCGCCGGAATCGGCAGCCCAGCTACGCGCAGCCTCACGAGGGCCAGCGGTCTGGTACAGGAGGTCACGATGGTCCAGCCGTTTGCGGGTAGCGTTTGAAGCAATTCGACGGCACCGGGAAGCGCAATGACTCCTTCCACATCCTCAATTTCCATCCGCTCAACAAAGCTATTTTCCGCCGCGTGGTCAGCATTGGGAAGCAGATCACGAATCGTTGCCAGACTAGGGCGCCCGTGCGCCCGGCGAACGGTTTCCTCCGGATCGAACCCATGCTTGTTGGCCCAGATTGTCCACACACGGGCCACGGCGGGAGTCGAATCAACGAGCACCCCATCGAGGTCAAACAATACTGCTTTGCATTGAATTGTGGTCATGCGAAATGATGCAATTACGCTTCGAGCTCTACTTGATCCACAAAGCACCACATCCAGTTTTCGCCGGGCTCGATGGATTGCATGATAGGATGTTTGGTCACGTGGAAATGTTTCGTTGCGTGCTTGTTCTTGGACGAGTCGCAACACCCAACGTGACCGCACTCGCGGCAAAGCCGCAAGTGCACCCAATCATCGCCCATTTTCAGGCATTCTTCGCATCCCTTTGTGTGCGGGCGCACATTCTTAATGTGGCTGGTGTGGGAACAAACAGAGCTCATGCTCCCTCCTTTGTTGCCTCGTGGAGATTCTCGGGCTGAGGTGGCATTTTGGGCTGCTTGATGGGAATTCGTACGATGAATCGTGTGTCGCCGGGCTTGGATATCAGTTCGATTCGTCCATGATGTTTTTGCACAATGCGCATCACTGTATCCAGGCCGAGGCCGGTACCTTCGCCCACGGGTTTCGTGGTGAAGAATGGGTCGAAAATCCTCGTCTGAATTTCCGCAGGCACACCGGGTCCGTCGTCGCCAATTTCCACGGCAACGCATTCGAGTTCTCGCCACGTACGAATCCGCAGCTCGCCCGAGCCTTTCATGGAATCAATCGCGTTGTCGATCAGGTTCGTCCACACCTGGTTCAACTCGACGCCGAATGCGCAAACCCGCGGCGCGTCAGGAGCGTATTTTCGTTCGACGGTAATGCCTTTCTTCAGCCAGTGACCGAAGATTTTCAGCGTGTTCTCCAAATCTTCTCGCACGTCGACTTCCTGCATCGAGGCCTGATCCATGTACGAGTAGCGCTTGATCGCGCCTACCAAGTCGCTGATGCGCCTCGTACTGTTATCAATTTCATGGATCAAGCCGAAAATGGTTACGACCGATGCCACACGCCGCAATGCATCGCCGATAATATCGTCACCAATGGTGGCGCGCAGAGCGTCCATCTTCTGTGGATCGGCGTTTGCTTCCGCGAGAGGAGCGGCAATCTTCCACGGCTCGTTTACCTTGTGCTCTTCCAGGCACTCGGTGATTTCCGCTTCGAGATCACTCAGCTCCAGCGGATCGCGGCTCGTCGGATTATTCTCCGCGACATGGTCGGTCACTTCGCGTTCAAACCGGAAAATCGCCTGGCGCTGTTCGTGGGACAGAGGATGCTGCAGCAAACGCAAGCTTGCGTCACGCACATTTTCCATCGCTTCGCGAAGGCTCTTGGCGGCGCGCTGGGCGGCAGCCGCGGGATTGTTCAATTCGTGTGCCAGACCGGCGGAAAGCTTTCCCAACGCCATCAATTTGTCTCGCTGCGTTTCCTGCCGGGTAATTTCGCGGATTCTATCAGACATCAGCGCCACTAGCCGCTGCCCAAGCACCGGAATGCGCTGCACCATTTCCAGAAAATGATCCTTATGCAAGCGGAGCACGTGCACTGGCAAAACCGCCCAGGTGTTCCCTACGTATGTTTTCAGGCGCGAAAAGGGAAGCGCGCCAGTTACCTGCCCCGCGCGCGCGATAAATCTCGGCGTGCCGGGCTCGTCCGGGTTCTCCACCTGAATTTCACCTTCAAGGAGCACGTTCAGGTATTCAATGGGTTCGTCTTTTCGTCCGAGGATCGCTCCCGCATCCACGCGAATGTTATCCATGCGTTCAGCGAGCCATGCCAGATCTTCGTCGGATAGATCTTCGAAAACAGAATTGGTCCGCAGCAACTGAACGATTTCCTGACGTTGCGGTGTTTGCCTTTGTTCGCTCATTTCACACTGAACCCAGGTACTGATGCACGAATTGCACCGCGTTCGCGCCTTCGCCCACGCCCGATGCCACGCGCTTGATGGAGCGGAACCTTACATCGCCGGCAACGAAAATTCCGGGCACGCTTGCCTCGAGCAACCACGGCTCGCGTTCGATGGACCACGTCCTTGGCGGTTTGCCGGCTCGAATCAGGTCGGCACCCGTTAGAATGAATCCCCGCTCGTCTCGTTCGACTGCGCCGTGCAGCCATTCCGTCTGCGGAGCCGCCCCAATAAAAATGAAAAGAGAAACCGCTGTGACCTTCTGCGTTTCCCCGCTGGTCGAGCAGTAAATGGAAATGGCTTCCAACCGTTCCGTTCCAAATGCTTCCGTCACCTGGCTGTTTAGCTCGACGTGAATATTCGGTGTCTGACGAATTTGCTCAACGAGATATTGCGACATTCCGGAGGCAAGCGAGCTGCCCCGCACGAGCATCACAACGCGCCGCGCATAATTCGCAAAGTACATGGCCGCTTGGCCCGCCGAATTCGCTCCGCCGACGATGAATACATCCTCGTCTTTGCAGGAGGCGGCTTCCGTCATTGCCGCACCGTAATAAACTCCGGCGCCTTGCAGGCGCTCCAGTCCGGGAACATCGAGCTTACGGTACGCAACTCCGGTCGCGATCAGCAATGATTTCGCTCCAATCTCCACGCCGTCTGCGAGCTTCACAAATTTTGAACCGGCGTCCACGCGGAGCCCCACGGCCTCCTGTGGCGCAAGAATTTCAACTCCGAAACGCCGCGCCTGAGTCACGGCTCTGCGTGTCAACTCGCTTCCGCTCAGTCCCGAGGGAAATCCCAGATAATTTTCAATGCGCGAACTCATTCCCGCTTGTCCACCTGGAGCCTCGCGCTCGATCATCACGGTCGTTAGTCCTTCGGAAGCGCCGTATACACCTGCAGCCAATCCCGCCGGCCCGCCACCGACGATCAGCAAATCATAAAAAGAAGTTGTAGCGCTGGTGCGCAGGCCGAGCTTTGCGGCCAGCTCCGCCGTCGAAGGATCGGACAGTCCAGTATTGTCCAGAAAAATCGCGGCAGGAAGTTTCAGGGAATCGCGCTCAGCGACTTCGAGCGCTTCATGAACTTCCTTGTCGCGATCCGCGGTTTCTGCATCCAGCCAGCGGTAGGGCACCTGGTTTCGTCCCAGAAAATCGCGCAGGGCGTAGGAACGAGGCGACCAGCGGTGTCCCAGCACGCGCACGCCTTCGAAGACCGGTCGATATCCGGCGTGCCAATCTTCCAGCAAATCGTCCAGCACCGGATACAAGTGCTCCTCGGGCGGATCCCAAGGTTTCAGCAAGTAATGATGAATGCGCGCTTCGTTGATAGCCTGGATCGCCGCGTCCGTGTCGGCGTAGGCTGTGAGGAGCACCCGCCGTGCTTCCGGATAGATTGCGAGCGCCTTATTCAGAAATTCGACACCATTCATTTCGGGCATGCGCTGGTCCGCCAGCAGCAGGGCAACAGCTTCGTTCCGCCTTTTTAGGGTCTGCACCGATTGCAATGCCGTAATGCCGGAATCCGCGCGCACTACTCGATAGCGGTCCGCGTACCTCTTTCTGAGGTCGCGTCCCACGGCGCGCAACACTTCGGGGTCGTCATCTACGGTCAACAAAACTGGCTTTGGCATTCGTCATGGTCCCCAAAAAAGTAAAATCGGACTACCAACCTTCCGCTACGCTTTGGATGCCACCGCATGAAAATAGTCACTTTTCTTTTATACCTCTGAACGAAACAACTTTGATAGCGGCTGCCGGCGATGAATACCCTGCGTTTGCGATAGTCAGCTTTGTCGCTGCATGCACATATCGCAAAAAATTGTCCGGGTAACGCGGCTCGCACAGTATTATTTCTTTTACGATTTCTGACAACACATGAAGCCATCACTACAAGTAATGAAATTCGGCGGTACCTC
>QHYO01000002.1 GCA_003224135.1 Acidobacteriota bacterium
TGCGGAACGATTGGCACAGAACGATCCGGAAGATTATCCGATCTGGGGTTACGCGGCGTGGAATCAGTTTCGCGATCCCCTAGCGGCATTTGTGGGATGCAAGCGCGACGAGATTGCGTTGGTGCGAAACGCCACGGAAGCAAACAGCTATATCGCGAACGGCGTGGACCTGAAAGCAGGCGATGAAGTATTGATTACGGATCAAGAGCATCCGGGCGGCGAGCATCCGTGGGATTTGCGAGCGAAGCGCTACGGAATTGCGGTGAAGAAAATAATGCTACCGAAACCGGTACCGGACGCAGCGACGGTATTGAATCTTTTCAGCGAAGCGATTACGGCGCGTACGCGCGTGATTTTCTTCAGCCTCATTACTACTGTGACGGGCGTGGTGCTGCCAGCGAAAGAAATTTGCGCGCTGGCGCGATCGAAGGGGATTTTGTCGGCCGTCGATGGTGCGCACGTTCCGGGCATAATGAAGCTGGATGTGCACGACCTCAGTTGCGACATGTATTCCGCGAGTCCGCACAAATGGCTACAGGCGACGAAGGGCACGGGATTTTTGTACATCCGTGACGAAGTAATCGATCGCGTGTGGAACACGATTGCAACGGAAGGCTGGGACGATACAAAGATTCGGGCGGAACGCTTTCAACGCATCGGAAGTTCGAATGTGCCGACACTATGCGGACTGCGCGCGGCGATCGAGTTTGCGAATCAGCTTGGATTGGAGCGCATCGAAAAGCGTCATCGGCAGATGGCAGACTATGTTTTGGGAGAGATGACCAAGCGGGGCGCCGTGTCATGGACTTCGCCGAACGCGGCACTGCGCTGCGGCATTGTGACGGTAAACGTGCCGCCGTTGAATCGGATGGATTTGGAGAACTGGCTGTGGAAGGAGAGAAAGGTGCGGATCCGCGGAGGCGATCCATCGAAACTGCGGATTTCGATGCCGTATTTTGTTCTGCGCAAGGACGCGAACAGGTTCCTGGCGTCGTTTGACGAGTATAAGACGAAGAAGGCGTAAAGGAACTGAAGCTCGAGTCAGGAATGTGGTCAGATTTCTTCGTTTTTTGCCAGGAGAGCGTTACGGCGCAAGAGCGTTACGGAAAATACGAGGATGAGGACAAGCACGCCGAGCAGTCCAAGCTCAATCATGCTGGCCCGGAAGATGCTCGCCCTGGCGGGGGACCACGTTCCTTCTTTGGTGAGTGTGGAAGCTTCCAAGGTGATTACGAGAATGCGCCGTATGGAGGCGATCAGGCCGACGACAAGAAAAGGTTCGGTGATGAGCGTGTGCGAGTGTATGGAAATACGAACGGTGTGGAGAATTTCCACCAGCATCAGCACGACAAGCAAATGATCGAGGACCTGCAATGTTTGGTTGGCGATGGTCCAGTGACGCAGTCCCTCCCAAAGCATCTTGGTGGCATCGGCGATCGTGGCGAGGGCAGTGGCAAAAAGAAGTACGGCAAGAACCGAATAGATAAACACTTCGGCTTTAACGAGGTAGTCGCCAAAATGATGTCGTAATTTCTCTCCGGCCATCGGAGGGTACTCCTACGATCGCTTTGCCTTGTGCCTCTTCATCACGCGGTAACGACGAGGTGGCGGGAGATTGTGGGAACGGCAGACGCCGCCGATTCCAGTGTGCCATTGCAAGAGTTCGGATGGAAGAGTTGGCTTCTCCCCATTAGCAGCCTTCGAATGAGAAGCCGATGCAGTCAGCTGCTGTGAGGAGCAAAGAGCTATCCGACTTTTCGAGCTTCAGAAGAACGTGTTATCCGTGCAGGAGCTTCCTTGCGAGAGCACGCGCAATCGTGGCGGGATGAGTTGCCAAGATGGAGATTTGCCCCAATACGCTTTGCGGCTCGTGGAAAACGCCCAGTTGTCTTAGCACCGTGCCCCGGTCGTAGTAGATTCTTTCTCCTGCCAAACGGTCATCGGCGTCGAACGTGTACACACCGCACAGCGGAAACTCGACGCGCCGCCCCGTGGCAGGAAGACGACGCCACTCGCCGAGGTGCGTGCCGCCAATCATGACTTCAACGAGAATGGCGTCGTCTGTGACATGTCTTCGCTGAACCTCAATTTGTAAGTCGGGCAGCGCGTGCATTAGCTGCTCGTAAAACAGGTGGACGCCGTTCCGGCCACGATGGTGTTCGCCCCAGGCCTCATCGTCGTACCGTGCAGTGTCGCCGAAGGTGCGGAGAACGCCTTCAAGATCATGTTCGTTCTCGAGTCGAATGTGCTCCTCAACAATCGCGATATGAGCCGACCGTTTGTCTTTTGGAACGGACGCGCTTGCCACATTTCACCTCCGGTCGGGCATATAACCTCAGGGGCGGGACCTCGGCGAAAGATACTACCGTCGGCAGCCATCGTTCTTGGCTCCCGCATTGCATATCTTCGACACGCCAGATTCTTGACGGGGTAGCTTATATCGTCTTCTAGCAGCTGTTCCGCCTCGGCACACAAACCCTCGTCAATGAGGATCCTGGCATAACGACTTGCAAGACCTCGTTCGGACTTAATCGTTTCCTTGAAGGACCGAAAGTCGTCCTTGCTTTTCGTTATTCACCACCGCAACCCGTTGTGAGCGCAGTGGCCATACGGGTCGCGCGCTTACCACATTCTCAAATGCTGCCTTGTTGCTAGCCCCGTGAGAACCCTGCCAACGCCTGTATTCACGAGCAACAGTTGGTTTCCGCTCGCGACGATGACAAAGCGGGAGGTCGAAGGAATCGGGCCATTGGCTGTGGGCAGCGTCAGGGATAGTTCGCCGGTGCAGTCCGGGTTGACGGTGTAGCTGCCAGCGAGGCTGCTTCTGCTCGGAATAATCGTGCCATTGAGGCTAACTGTGGTGGTCTGCGACGCCCCGCCATTCCCATCAAAGGTGAGCTTTCCAACGTCAGCGACCGCTCCGACAGGACCGGCGGACACAATCGATCCTGTTGTTGAGATCGCGTAGGATCCCTTGATGGTTTGCAGGGAACACGCGAACGGGGAAGAATCATCCTCTTCGGCATCGTCCGCTGAGCCCACTGCTTTTCCAACTCCAGTGATAACCAGGTTCGAATCCGTCACCTCGTCGAAAACTTCCTTCCCGTTCTCTGCGATCACGAATGTTGTGTGTACCACTTGACCGCCAGCCTGATGGAGAGTTTGCGTCCCTGTGCAATCCGCGTTGACGTTGTAAGTGCCGCTACCCGGACGGTTCGGAACGATCGGAAAGCCATTGACGCTGACATTGTCCGTTTGCGTAAAATTGCCTCCGCCATCAAAAGTACTCAGGGCAATTCCTCCAATGGGTCCCAAACCGACGATGGTCCCCTTGATTTGAAACCCGTAGTTCCCACGCAGAGAACTGTTCGAGCAGCCTGTCTGCGCCGCGTGCGCAACTGACACGAATCTACCCGGCAAGCTCCTAAATTGGCCTGCCGTCATTAAAATAGCTGTCAAAGCGAGTGCGATGCCCACGATCCGTATTGTTCTCACGTTCGTTCTCCTTTTTTTGAGGCATGGCTTCGAGCATTGACGTGGCTGGAAGTTGAAGTCTCCGGCTAAAGCCGCGAGATTTTCCTTCTGCTCGTCTTGTGCGGCGAACTTTGCGCTCAGGGCCAGAGAAGAGCAATGCATCGGCGCGCACCATTCAAACACGCGTGGGTCACGAGCTAACTGGCAGGAGCGTAGCGACTTAACTGCCCTTCTGTCAGAGACTCGCGCACTGTTACATTCGCTTATAAGAAGCGAAAAAAAGGTGTAGACTCCACGCAAAGCAGAACTTCGGTGATGTCGCGACCTGGATCGCCAATATCGTTGGTTCGCTTCGGAGCGTTTGGCGTGGACCTCCGCGCGGGAGAGTTGCGCAAGGACGGCCGAAGAATCAGGCTCCAGGAGCAGCCGTTTCAAATTCTGACCCTGTTGCTCGAGCGGCCAGGGGAGGCGGTGTCTCGGGAGGACCTTCGGCAAAAGCTTTGGCCAACCGACACATTTGTGGATTTCGATCACGGACTAAACAGCGCCGTTGCGCGGCTTCGCGGCGCTCTGAACGACTCGGCAGAGCGGCCAAAGTACGTCGAAACTGTGGGACGGCGAGGTTATCGATTCATTGGGACGATCAGCGAGCAGATGGAGGCAGCGATGCCCCACGTTTCGGGGCCGGCGCGTGCCGCTGAGAGACTAGCGCAAACAAAGGCCGACAGAAAATCCCTCGCGCTGTTTATCGGTTTCGCTGTAATCGCGATTACGACCACGTCTGGAATTTATCTCGCGAGCAATAGGTCTCACTCTCACGCGGCAGGAAAGACGATCAATTCGGTGGCTGTGCTTCCTTTCGAAATGGCTACAGCGAATCCGCAGACCGAATCTCTGGCCGACGGTATCACCGAGAGTGCCATCGATCACCTCTCAAGGTTGGGCAACTTGAAAGTGACTTCGCTGCGCTCCGTTCTGCGCTATCAAGGGCGGCGAGTTGATCCCAAACAGGTAGGACAAGACCTGGGCGTGCAAAGCGTGATGATCGGCAAAATTGATTTTCAAGGGGCAAGGATGGTCGTGCTGGCCGAGCTGATCGACACGTCGGATGGCACGCACATCTGGGGCGAACAATACGACCGCAAAGTTTCCGATGTCCTGAGCGTACAGGAGGAAATTGCCCGCGAAATTGCGAATAAACTCGAGGTCCGCCTGAGCACCCAGCAAGCGAAAATGCTGACCAAGCGATACACGGAAAACGTTGAGGCCTGGCAGACGTATCTTTTGGGCCGGTATTACTGGAACCAGCGGTCTCCGGAGAATTTGCGGCGCAGCGTTACCTACTTCCAACAATCGCTCGATCACGATCCCTTGAATGCACTGGCGTATGCAGGCCTTGCGGATTCCTATTTTGTGCTTGCCGTTTCCGGAAACATGTCTCCACCGGAGGCGATTGCGAAGGGGCGGGCAGCAGCGCTGAGGGCACTGCAATTGGATGATTCGCTAGCCGAAGCGCACACGTCGCTTGCGCAAATCACCGCCGTGAATGACCACGACTGGGAGGCAGCTGAGAAGGAATACAAGCGAGCGCTCGAGCTCAGGCCGAGTTATTCGACCGGACACCACTATTATGCGACGTTTCTGATGTCCATGGGCAGACACGGAGAAGCACTGCATGAAATGGAGCAGGCGCAGAAGCTCGATCCGCTGTCTCCAATCATTGCGACTTTCATCGGACGAGCCCATTATTTTGCAGGGAGAAATCGGGATTCCATTGCCCAGTACAAGAAAATTCTGGCCTCGGATCCCAACTTCCTCGTGGCGCGAACCTACCTTATTCAGTCCGAAGAGCAGGCCGGAGACTTTCAAGAAGCGCTCCATCAGGCACAAGCGTTTGCTTCGCAGACGGCCGCAGGCGATTCCCAGATACGCAAGCTGCGACTGGCCTGGCAAGCTGACGGAGAACGCGGCTATTGGAAAGAGATGTTGCGTCAACGATTGCGCCAGCGTGGCGGCATGGGGGGACGCGCTTCCACATCCGATCTTGAGCTCGCCGCGATCTACGCAAGGCTGGGCGACAACGAACATGCTTTCCCGCTATTGGAACGCGCGTTTGACGAACACGATCTCTATGTTCTGAACCTGAAAGTTGACCCGCTGTGGGCGAAGCTGCACGGCGATGCTCGATACGACGATCTGCTGCGGCGGCTACG
>QHYO01000200.1 GCA_003224135.1 Acidobacteriota bacterium
TGTTGATCTGCGTTCCCAGCGCAACACCGCAGCAGATGAGCCGAATACTCGCAGTCTGCCGGCAGGCGAACTTGCCCGTTCGCACTCTGCCGACACTCGCTGAGTTGATTGATGGACAGGTATCGCAGAGAGCACTACGGCAGCTCAACATCAGGGACCTTCTGAACCGGGACGAAATCTCCCACGAACCGGAAGAGATTCAGAAGATCGTGGGCGGGAAAGTGGTCTTGATCACGGGCGCAGGTGGAAGCATCGGCTCCGAACTTGCGCGCCAGGTAGCCTCGGGTTCGCCGTGCACTCTACTGTTGCTCGACAAATCCGAAAACAGCCTGTTTTACATCCATCGGGAATTGCGTGAGCGTCATCCCGAGTTAATCTTGCGTCCGTTGCTGATTGATCTCGCTTGTCGCGATTTCGTCGACGAGTTCATGAGAGAAGAGCAGCCGGAAGTCATTTTCCACGCCGCTGCGCACAAACATGTTGGGCTCATCGAGCTACACCCGCATGAAGGAATTCGCAACAACGTGCTGGGAATTCGCAATCTTGCTCTCGCGGCCCTGCGCAGCGGTGCATCGTTGTTCGTAAACATTTCCTCGGACAAGGCCGTGAATCCCCGGAATTACATGGGATGCACCAAACGAATCACAGAACTGCTAATGCAGGATTTGGCGAGACAAGGCACCACACGATTTATGAGCGTGCGATTTGGAAACGTCGCCGGCAGCACCGGCAGCGTGTTGCGGCTCTTCTGGGACCAGATTCAACAAGGTGGTCCTCTACTGGTGACCGATCCACGCGCGACTCGCTACTTCATGTCGATTCCGGAAGCGGTCTATCTCATTCTGCGAGCGGCGGAACTCGGCCGCGGCGGAGAAACTTTTGTCTTCGAAATGGGAGAACCCATCAATATCTATGAGCTCGCCAAGAGCATGAGCTTGTTGGCTGGACGGATGCCAGGCAAGGACATATCCATCCACTTTGTCGGGCTGCAGCGAGGTGAGAAGGTGGCCGAGGAGTTGTGGGAGGAGTGGGAAAGCCCGGCGAAAACTCCAATCAAGGAAATCCTCGTGATTAGCGATCGCAACCCTGCCTCCGAAAAGGTGCTCGACAAAATACACAAGTTGGAAATGTATCTCGCCGCAAACGATCGCGACGGGCTTCGCGACTACGTGTATCGAATGGTTCCGCAGTTTGCAAGAAACCGTAAGGAAATCCAGTACGACATCGAACCCGCGCCCATTACGACAATAGTGGCGACAGGGAGAACAAATTGAGCGCTTCAATTCCACTCTCGCGTCCCAACGTAGGTGATCTGGAAATCCAATACGTGACCGATGTGCTGCGATCTGGAATGCTCAGCTTGGGCCCTAGAGTACCCGAATTCGAGAATCGGTTTGCCTCCTACGTTGGCCGTAAACACGCTGTCGCCGTGAATAGCGGGACGTCGGCGCTTCATTTATGCATTAGGGCAATGGGAATCGGTCCGGAAGACGAAGTAATCACGTCCTCTTTTAGCTTTGTAGCATCGACGAACTGCATTTTGTACGAAGGCGGCGTGCCGGTGTTCCTCGACATCGACCCGGAAAGCTTCAATCTTTCTGCTGAGCAGGTACAACACTTTCTCTCCGAGAGGTGCGCACGCAATTCCGAAGGACATTGCGTCAACAAAGATACTGGCCGTCGCGTTAAAGCGATTTTGCCTGTCCACGTTTTTGGTATGCCGTGCGATATGGATCTAATGCGACGTCTCGCGCAAAAATACAGGCTTTTTCTAATCGAAGACGCTTGTGAAGCTCTCGGCGCGGAATACCGCGGCCGTCTTGCGGGAACTTTTGGTGACGCGGCAAGTTTCGCCTTCTACCCGAACAAGCAAATGACCACTGGCGAGGGCGGAATGATCGTGACCGACGATGACAGCATTGCCGAAGTCTGCCGCAGCATGAGAAACCAGGGACGGAACGAGAAGTCCGAGTGGCTCGACCATGCGCGATTGGGGTTTAACTATCGCCTCAGCGACATTCATGCCGCACTTGGAATAGCGCAATTGGAACGACTTGAGGAACTCCTATCTCAGCGGCAGTTCGTGGCGGAATCCTACGACAAGCAATTGCATGGAATTCCCGGACTCGTGACACCAAAACAAATGCCGGGCAGCCAGCGGAGCTGGTTCGTCTACGTCGTGCAGTTGCGCTCGAATGCTGGATCGGAAGTTCGCGACGAAGTGTTGCGCCTTTTACGGGCCTCGGGCATTGGTTGTCAGGCATATTTTCCAGCAATCCATCGCCAGCCTTACATGAAGGGAATGTACTCTTGTCCGTTCGGCCGCCTGACCAAAACGGAACTCGCTTCAGATCAATGCCTAGCGATTCCCTTTTTCTCCACGATGACGACTGCGCAAGTTTCGGCCGTATGCCGCGCGCTGAAGCAAGCCATAAAAGCGGTGAGTCTGCACGATGTGGCAGTGCAGGTTGCCGGTTCGCGAAGCTGATTTTCCGCACCTAATCACGTAAGCAAAAACCACGAGGTGAATTGATGGCGACGATGACTCGACCTGTGCCCAACGCGGCTGTCTTTGTCGGTGGCAGAAAGCAGCACGGAACAGCTACTGCGCCGCAACAGAAAGTTTTAGGGGTTCACACCGGCCACAACTCCGCCGCTGCGCTCGTCGAAGATGGCGTTCTTAAGATGGCTATACAGGAGGAACGTCTGACGCGGATCAAAAACCAGGGCGGGTTCCCAACGAAGGCGATGCAAGAAATCATTGCCGCTTCTGGCCAGGATCATCAGTTCGGAGCGGGCTTTCACCTCGCTCTCGGTGGCAAGAATCTTTCGGAGTGCTACTGGCGAAGGGAAGACATTCTTCGCTCCGCAGGTAGCGGCGCCCCAAGCCTGACCGGCCGCGTCAAGAACGCTGCAAGAAAGAACGAAACCGTTTCTGAATGGATCAATCGGCAAAAATGGGCGGGGCT
>QHYO01000204.1 GCA_003224135.1 Acidobacteriota bacterium
CGACAGGCAGGCCTGGAATGACGACTGGGTTGACGGTAATTCGAGAGCGCCGGCTAGAAATTTTTCAGGAGGGTCTTGGGAGACTTGGAGGAGCGAGCGGAGAGGAGCCAGTCGAGTCGAGAAGAGATCTCTTTTTTGGAGGCTTCGCCCAGGATGCGAAAGACGGGCGAGCCGTCGCGATCGAGGATGATGGTGGCGGGAACGATTTCGCCCAGTTGGAAATCGTGAAGCGTTGCCGGCGTAGCGCCGGTGAAAATCGCAAGCGTGATTTTCTTTTTTTCGACGAAGCGCGGGATTTTGGACTGGGATTGAGCGTCGTCGAGCGAGACCAAGAGGAAGGACACGTCCTTGTCTTGCTATCCGGCAGACAGTTTGGCGAGCATGGTCGTTTCTTCGCGTCATGGGAAACACCAAGTGGCCCAGAAATTGAGAACAACGATTTTGCCCCGGTAGTCGGCGAAATTGCAGGAGAAGGATAGAACTCCGGCGAGCAGACCATACCGGAGCAAAGCTGTTGCGGAACGGGGATGGCGGGCAGCCAATGTTACCAACCGCCCGCCACCTGGTTCCGTTGCAGGGAGAACGCCTGGGAGTAGCGATAACCGTCCAAAATTCATTGCGAGCAGTCGTACTCGCAAGTTAGAAACGGTGCGAGAAAACGGCAATGAGAGTGTAGTCGGCGAAAGCGGCGTCGCCATGTCTGCCGGCTGCGATGTCCGGGACGCTCCGGCGGCGATTGCGTTCGACGGCCCATGGACCGTTCACCGAAATCGTGTTGCGGCGGAAACTGTACATGATTCCGGGGTCGATGGAGATGATGTACCCGGGACGACGGAAACCGTTGCTGGAGCCGAAAGCGTCGCGAACGGGAATGCCTTCCATGCGTCCGCCGAAGCTGAAGGAAAGATGGCGCACGCCGGGAACGGCATGGGAGAAGCCGCCGCGGAAAAGATACTGGTCAGTGACGGACATGACCGATTCGCTAGCGCGGGAACGGAACGTGGGGACGCCGTTGGTGTCCGCGGGATTGAAGAGCCAGGAACCCTGGAAATAGAGCATGGTATGCAACCAGATCTGGCGGTAGGCCTGGGTCGCGAGCGTAAAGCCCCAGCGACAATCGCCGGGCTGGAGAGACTGGTCGGCAACTGCGGTGATCGTCTGCCCATTCTGAACAGCCGAGCTTTTGCCATCGCAGATGCCGGTGGGAATTTTCAAACTACTGCTGACGGCGACGTTGCCGTTGCTTTCGGTGGGTGGGCGGAAAATCCAGGATTGCACGCCCACCTGCATGTCGCCGATGCCGCCAATGCGGTAAACACCAACCGGCGGGTAGATCTGATTGCGCGAGCCCTGGAGTACGGGAATGTCTGCGATGACGCTCCAGCGGCGAGAGAGTTGATAGTTGATTCCGACATCGAAAAGGAGCTGGTGATTTTCGACCTGATTGTGAAGGAGCTCCCGCTGAGTCTGTTCGTCCGTTCCGATGAAGTGGCGGAAGGAATTAAATTCGCGGAAGCCGACGGTGACGGTCAGGCGGCGGAGCCATGCAGGATCGTGATTGTTTGGGCTGCTCGCGATCGTGCCGCCGCCGCAGAGTTCGTCCATGATGCCCTGGTTTGAACGAGCAGCCACGCAGCCCTGCGCATGAGCACTCTGAAACGCACCTGCGACGAAGAACGCATAGAGAAGAATACAAACTGCACGGAGAGACACAAATCGGTTGAAGGACACGAGCTGTTCCCCTGGATTGGATTCGGACACGACCCAACAAGCTTGTGAGATTTGAGCAGGCGACGGAAAGGGCGGCAATAATACAAAAATGCTATGAAGCGAGAAAAGCTACTTCAATTCGACTTCGACGATTTGACCCGGGGTGGTGCCTACGTTGGCCAGATTGTGAGTGATTTTTGCGTCGACATAGCGAAAATCGCCGGGTCCGACTTCGTGCGTGGCGGATTGGCCGTCGGGCGAAGCCATTTTCAGGTTGAGAGCCGTAATGGAGACGCTGACGTACGGGCGCATGTGGGTATGCATGGGCGAAGTGGCGCCCGGAGCGAGAACCCAGTTGTAAACGCGCGCGCTGGGATTTTCGGCGGCCACGGTGGCGGCGACATCGGGAGAGGGAGTTGTCGGACGCTGGGCCGGCTCAATGTCCAAGACTTCGTAGGGAGCGGTGCCGACATTGTGGACTCGGTGGGTGTAGGAGGCTTCGGTCAGGGTGAGGGCAGAAATGTTGCCGGGTTTCGTGGCAGTCGAAGGGCCTTCGGCTTCGTTGATTTTTTGCTGTGCGATCGTGGTAGCGGAAAGATCGATGACCACGCGATCGTGCGTGTGACTGTGGAAGAGCGTAGTCTGGCCCGGTGGCAGGATGACGTGCATCACGGTGACGGCATCGTTTTTGAATACGACTTTGTGGAGCGGTTCTTCTTCGACGGGGACGGAAGTGACATTTGAGGCCTGCGGCGAGGTGAGAATCCGAGAGATCACGAGAAGCGCAACGCATGGCAAATAGGATTTCATTTGTACTCCCCACATAAGAGAAACCTTTTCAAGCAGGACTGGAAGTATCGTATACCGGATTCTCGTGGATCGATATTTGAAGGCAAAGATTTAACAACGAGTTCGCTCCAGGTAGGAACACAGAGAACACGGAGAGTGCAAAAATTAGTCGGTCGTGGTTAAAAACCGGGGGCGCCTGAGGAAGCGGGACGCATTTCCGGGGCGTTGACGCCGAAGCGCAGATGGGCGAAGTAGGTTTGGCCGAGCGACATGAAGCCCGTGTAGAGATAACCCCAAACGAAAAGAAGCAGAAAGGGGATGGTGGCGAAATTCTGATTGGTGATGGCGTAGACGACGGTAAAGCCGAAGTAGACGCCAAGCAGAATTTCGGCGTAGGGCATCCAGCCAGCTTTGTTCCGGTATTTTTTGGTGACAAAGGTATCTTTCTTGCCTTCGATCTTGAACTTTGGCGTGCGCACAAATTCGCTCTTTATATCAAAAATCGCTTCGAGCACAGCTTTCGCGTTGCGAATGGAAATGCCGATGCCAGTGGCCATCACGAAGGGCATGTAAAGAAAAGTGCTCCACCAGCTTTTGGGACGAAGCTCTCTTTGCGCGACCAGATAAAAACTGGAGATGGAGCAAGTGGAAGCGAGAAAGAGCGGCAGATCGATGAGCAGCATCTGAAACCAGCCCTGATAGAAGCGGACGATCATGGCGGGAAGAAGCATCGCCGAAAAAAGAACCATCAATGGATAACTGATGTTCGCAGTGAGGTGAAAAAAGGCTTCAGCCTTGACGTGCCAGGGTGCATCAGAACGAAAAACCTGCGGAAGGATTTTTTTTGCGGTTTGCATCAGGCCCTTGGCCCAGCGCGCCTGCTGTGCTTTGAAGCCGTTCATATCGACGGGAAGTTCGCTGGCACATTCCACGTTCGGGAGATAGAGAAACTTCCAGCCTTTGAGCTGCGCGCGATAGGAAAGATCAGTGTCTTCGGTCAGGGTGTCGTGCTCCCAACCGCCCGCGGAATCGATCGCGGCGCGGCGCCAGACTCCGGCGGTGCCGTTGAAATTGAAGAACGTGCCACGGCGCGAGCGGCCGCCGTGTTCTACGACAAAGTGGCCGTCGAGTAGAATGGATTCGACGCGCGTGAGCAGCGAATAGTCGCGATTGAGATAGGTCCAGCGTGTTTGCGCCATGCCAATTTCGGGATTCTGGAAATAGGGAACGGTGCGGCGGAGAAAGTCGGGCTCCGGAATGAAGTCAGCGTCAAAGATGGCAATGAATTCGCCGCGGGCAGTTTTGAGACCGTTTTCGAGGGCGCCGGCTTTGAAACCTTCGCGGTTGGAGCGGTGAATGTAGCTGATGGGCACACCCTGTGCGGCGTGACGTTCGACGCAAGACCGCGCGACTTCGCAGGTTTCGTCGGTGGAATCGTCGAGCACTTGAATGTCGAGGAGTTCGAGCGGGTAATCGAATCGAGAGACCGCTTCGACGAGACGCTCAATGACGTAACGCTCGTTGAAAATGGGAAGTTGAACGCTGACACGCGGCCATTGCGCGACGGCAGGCGGCGGGCCGGGAACGTTCTTGCGATATTTGTAGTAGTCGTAGACGAGCCAGTAGCGATGAAGTCCATAAACCGCGAGGATGATGAGGACGATGAAGTATGGAATCATCATCATCAGATCGAACGCGTTGAGGTGATAGATGCCGGAAAAAGTGCGGTCGGCTGCTTTGTGCCAGTAGTTGCTAAGCGCGCTCTGTGCAACAAACAAGACGATGAACGGGAAATTCATGGACGCCGGTAGTTTACGAAGTTTGCGCGAACTGCGCCAGAGGAGTGGCCAATGGCGCGTTTCGATTCGCGACTAAGGTCCAAGTTCCGCCATCAGGCTGACTCTATGGTGCGACTCGAATGTGTTTTTCTTTGATGAGGCTCCTTCCTCATATACATTTGCCCGGCGGTGGCAACGCCTAGCTCCCAATACGAGAACCGGCAGCTTTTCCTCCTACGCCGGTTTCGAGACCTTCCGGAAGCGCTTGTTTTCGATAGCGTTCTGGATTCGCCTCTATCGAATGTTTTCTAGTCGATGAGAACACGATTCGGATGGACTGGCTTTGGTCCAACCTGCTCGGCGGGATCAAGCTGTATCTCAGAAAGGTCGCTTTAGAGACAGCTTCGAGTTTGCTAGATCAAGGGGTTATAGAGAAGTTCGAGGTAGAAGGAGTGGGCGAGTATCAGCAGCCCCGCTGCCCGAATTGCCGGTCACTCGAAGTTTCCTTTCAGGGGTTGAACCGGCCAGTGGACTATACCCGCGCCCTCCTTGGTCGAGCTCTGCCGCTTCATCGTAGTCTTTGGGAATGTGATTCCTGTGGCCACCAGTGGCCGGAGTCCAACGAGAAACCGCCTGACAACGTTTTGAGATCAGCGTCATCCATTCTCCTGATGTTGATAGCGCTTGAGGCCTTTAGTGGCGTGTTGTCGGGGGTAATTGCAGCGTCGCGCTAGAGCCCAGCGCAGCGAGCCGTCACGCCAATCGGAAATTAGCTGAGCGCTCTGGAATAAACAGGGCTGCGCGGCTCCGGCATGCAACTCTGAAGTTGAGGCATAATCGCGCGGCGATGATTGACATAAGAAATGTGCGAAGTGAGAACCGGCTGGCGGAAATTGCGGTGGCCTTTCTGCGGCTGGGATTTGTGGCATTTGGCGGTGCCGCGGCGCACATCGCGTTAATGGAAGAGGAATTTGTGCGGCGGCGCGGTTGGCTGAGCCGCGAGGAGTTTGTGGACAGGGTCGGGGCGGTGAACCTGCTGCCCGGGCCGAGCTCGACGGAGATGGCGATTTATCTTGGCCATCTGCGTGGGGGAATACCGGGATTGCTGATTGCCGGAGCGGCGTTTATTTTGCCCGCGGCGTTCATGATGCTGGCCATGGCGTGGGCTTACGTGCGCTATGGCGCACTACCGCAAATTGCGGGATTGCTGTGGGGCGTGAAGCCCGTGGTGGTGGTGCTGATTGCGCAGGCAGTGTGGACGCTCGGAAAAACGGCGCTGAAGTCGCGCGAGTTGATGGCGATTGCCGCGATTGTGCTGGGATTGGCGGCAATGCGCGTGTCAACGTTGGCGTTATTGATAGGAACAGGGGTGGCGTGGATCGTGGCCAACCGTTTTGGTGAGAAAAGAGCCGGACAGAACAACGTCGCGCTTGCGACCGCCAGTGTTGCGGGCGGTGCTGCAGCTGCTGCGGCGATTACGACAGCGGGAGTATTTGTCTATTTCTTGAAGATTGGCGCATTGCTGTTTGGCAGCGGATACGTTCTGCTGGCGGTGCTGCGGGAAGATCTCGTCACGCGAATGCACTGGTTGAGTGAAACGCAGTTGCTGGATGGGATTGCGGTGAGTCAAGCGACTCCCGGGCCGTTTTTTACGGTGGCGACGTTTTTGGGCTACGTGCTTTCAGGATTGCGAGGAGCGGCGTTGGGGACCGTGGGAATGTTCGTGCCGGCGTTCGTATATGTGGCGC
>QHYO01000201.1 GCA_003224135.1 Acidobacteriota bacterium
GGCCCTACCCAGGAGAAAGAAACGCGCGAAATGGCGAGCATGACGATACCGAGCAGGAGCAGAGAAAGTCCGCGACTCCAGCTTTCTAAACGCGACCAATATTTCCCCGGCTTGTAGAGCGCGCGAGCGCCCCAGACAATCAGCACGATGCTTAGCAGGAGCCAACCGATCCGCCGGCGATCGAAGAAGATGTGGTGCGTTGCGCCGAGCCAGATGACGAGACCGCCAAGCAAAACAAAAATGATCTCGATCGAAAGGCGGAGCGATTTGTCGGGAGTGAGCAGAGGCATGGGAATCGGAACGTCAAAAGTAAAGAGCCAAAGTCAAAAAGCAAAAAATCGTGCGCGTGCTATGCGACGCGCTCGATTTTTACGTGATTGAGTGTGACGGCAGTGTTGGGACGATCGTTGCGGTCGCGTGGCAACGTGGAGATTTTGTTGGCGACGTCCTGGCCTTCCACCACTTCGCCAAAAATGGTGTGCTTGTTGTCGAGCCACGGTGTTGCAGCAACGGTGATGAAAAACTGGCTGCCGTTGGTATTGGGCCCGGAATTGGCCATGGAAAGCTTGCCGGCTTTGGAATGCTTCAGCGAAGGATGAAATTCGTCGGCAAATTTGTAGCCTGGCCCGCCCATGCCGGAACCGTGAGGGCAGCCTCCCTGAATCATGAAGTCAGGAATGACACGGTGGAAGACGAGGCCATCGTAGAAAGCGCGCTTTTCTTTCTTTCCGGTTTTTTCGTTGGTGAATTCCCTGGTACCTTCAGCGAGACCGACAAAGTTTTCCACAGTTTTGGGGGCTTCTTTTTCCAGCAGTCTAATGACGATGTTGCCTTGCGAGGTTTCGAAAATGGCATAGGTGCCAGCGGGACGAGTCATGCGATCTCCTTGGAGTGGGTACAGAAATTATCGTACACGAGGCTGCCAAGGGATGCCACCGGAGGACAAGAGGAATGAAAAAAGAAGCAGGAACCAACACCAAGGGCGGAGCGGTAAGAGCGAAAGACACTCCAGAGGGAGCCGGTCATTTGGATTCCGCGCCGACAAATTGGGCGATGACGCCTTTGGGACCGGCGGCGAAGACGTGTTGTGCGTCGAGCGCAAAGAGAGCATTGAACGACTGCGACGCGAATGCCTTCCAGCGTACTCCCGCGTCTTGGGACAAATCGGAACCGTTGGTACCGACCGCGAGAAAAGTTTGCGCGCCAAGCGCAGCGACGGCCGAACGAAAGCCGGAAGGTTGTTGCGTAGCGGATTGCCAAGTCTTGCTGCGGTCATCGGAAAAAGCTGCAATGCGAAGAGCAACGCCCGGATTCGCATAATCGCCGCCCACCGCAAGGAAATGATTTTCGGTGGAAAAAGTGATCGCGAAGATTCCGGAAGAGGCGTTATCCGCGGCGATGGGGACAGCAGCGGCAGACCAGGAATTGCCGCCATCGGAAGTGTGAAGCACTCGAGCAGCGAAAGCTCCAGTAGCAACAAAGAGCTCGCTTCCGGAGGTTACTAGCAGATTGGAATTGCTTGCGGCAAAAGCACCTTCTTTGGGGAGTGCGGTAGGAAGATTTTGCGGGGGCAAGGGATTCCAACGGTGGCCATCAGCGGTCTGGAGGATGAGAAATTTTGCATTGATGGGATCTCCAAGCGCAAAGCATTTTATTTCCGACACGCAGGCAACGGAATCGAGAAAGAAAGCTTTGTTCACGTCTGTGAACTGAAGTTCCCAAGTCGCGCCGCCATCGGCGGTTTTGTAGATGCGTGATTTATCTCCTTCGCCGCTCGACATGAGGTAGGCAGTGGTGCCGCTGATGGCAACGACGCCGCGGAAATCAAGGTCAGGCTCGCCGGGGACTGCGAGGCGAGTCCACGTCGCGCCATCATCGAGAGAGCGAAGAATGACGCCGTGCGAGCCGGAGGCCCAGATGGCGATGTGGCTGGCGGAGGAGATTTTCGCTGCGCTGATGCCGCGCAAGTTGGTATCGAGACCGGAGGTGAGGACATTCCAGGATTGTGCACGGGCGGCGGGCAGGCCAAGAGCGAGAGAAAGTAGAAAGAGGATCCCTTGAGAGGTCGGGCGGTGCATGAGAGGATTGTAGCAATCCTTTTGTTTTGAACGGTGCAGATGATTGTATTTTCCAGGGACGAGCGGCGGCGCCCCAAGCGTCACGGTGTGAATAGCGGCGGTCTCCGGCGCGAAGCGCGAGATGCGTGACGTCAACGGCCTGACTTCCCGGGAGTTTGGTTGCGAAGAATCGAATTCTCTGTTCGCACAAATGACGCCACTAGTCATCCTTTCTAAGCGTTGCCAGCGCCCGCACTTTTGGTCTATGCTGCGACCTCGGCATGATTGTCGGCGTAGGTTATTTAGTGCGCTGTCGCGTGTGGCTCCTTGAGCTACGCCCGCCGCTCGCGATTCGATAAAGATTTCCGGAGATTTTGAAAGTGCGGGCCGCATTTCTCCGTCTTGCGTTTTGCCGCTTCCTTTTAGCGTGAGAACACTGAAAATGTTTAGCGTTTCACCGAAGTGGAGACTTTATCGTTTTTGCCGCAACCGGAAGCTCCATTCTGCAAGGGGATCTGTGATGCTGTGTGGCATGCTGCTCGCCACGAGCGCTCCCACAGGTCTCCTGTCCTCCCCTGGGCTCTTCTCCTCTGCTATGTGGGCACAGCAGAATGATTCCGCGACACCTGTTGTAGTGCAGCCGGGTCCGCCGGGTAAGCCGAGCAGGACGCTGCCGCCGTCGACGAGGGCCACGCTACCGCCACGGTCGCACGCGGATGTGGAGTTCATGCAGGGCATGATCATGCATCATTCGCAAGCAGTGGAGATGACGGCGCTGATTGCGTCTCATACGGAGAATAAGGATCTGCGGTCGCTGGGGGCGCGAATCAGCAGCTCGCAGTCGGACGAAATCAAGTTTATGCAGCGGTGGCTGGCGGCTCGGGGAGAGCCAGTGTCCATACCCATGAAGGAGCCAATGCAGGGGCCAATGATGGGGGCCATGTCGGGAATGCCGGACAGGGATATGTCGAGCCATACGTCTCGGCAGCCGGGAGCTCTGATGCCCGGCATGCTTACGCAGGAGCAGATGGCGGCACTGCGGAAGGCGAAGGGCGCCGATTTCGACCGCTTATTTTTGACAGGGATGATTCAGCATCACCATGGCGCGTTGACAATGGTGAAGGATTTGTTCGACACCGCGGGCGCGGGTCAGGACGCCGACGTGTTCAACTTCGCGACGGATGCGGACAATACGCAACGAGCCGAGATCAGGATTATGCAGACTATGTTGGAGAACTTGTTTGAAAAAAGGCCGTCAGAGGAGAAACGATGAACCGAGTGCCGAGTGTTGCTTTTTGTGTGGCGGTAGCCGCGATACTTTTATTTTTCCCTATGAGTCGGATGAAGGCGCAGGAGCCGGCATCGGCTCCAACCAAACAAGGGCCAGCCAAGCAGGAGGCACCGAAGGAGGAGCCAGCCAAGCCGGATGCTACGAAGGAGGAAAAGGGGGAAGACGAAGAGAATCCGTTTGCGCCGCAGCCGGCTGCGCCGCTGCCGGCTGGAATGACGGGATCGGATGTGAACGATACACGCTTCAAGCTGACGCCGGGGATGTACGACGCGGGTGAGGCGTCGATGGGCATCAAGCACCTGCTGCTGCTCAAGAAGCCTGACGCCTTTCAACTCGGGACCGCTGAGCCTGATGATCCGAAGGTGGAGAAGACGGTTCGCCAGTTGGGTGTGGGCAATATCGCGAAGATGCCGAAGCCGCTGCGGTTGGTGATCGCGCAGCTCGCTTTCGCGAACTCGGATTTTGCGTTCCAGGGCAACCATCTGTTCCAGGGGAATTTTTACGGCGTGAATATCTATGACATCTCCAATCCGGCGAACACCACCTTGCTGACTTCGCTGGTGTGCCCGGGCGGGCAGGGCGACGTTTCGGTATATAAAAACCTGCTGTTCATGTCGGTGGAGATGCCGAATGGACGCCTGGATTGCGGCGCGCAGGGGTTTCCGCCGGAGCCTCCGCCACCCGCAGGGGATGAAAAAGGAAAAAAGCGACGCTTGCCGGCTGCGCAAAAGGACCGTTTCCGCGGCGTGAGGATCTTCGACATCTCAGACATCAAGAACCCGAAGCAAGTCGCAGCCGTGCAGACGTGCCGCGGGTCGCATACGCATACTCTGGTGACGGATCCGAACGACAAGGACAACGTTTATATCTACGTGTCCGGGACATCGTTTGTGCGTCAGCCGGAAGAACTGGCTGGGTGCTCAGGTGAAGCGCCGGACAAAGACCCGAATACGGCGCTGTTTCGTATCGACGTGATCAAGGTTCCGGTGGCGGCACCGCAAGACGCTAAGGTAGTGTCCAGCCCCCGGATATTTATCGATCCGCGAACGGGCGCGCTGAACGGCCTGAACAACGGCGGCAGCCATGGCAAGGGCGAGGAGAAACCGGCGGACACGAACCAGTGCCACGACATCACGGTGTACTCGGCGATCGGGCTGGCGGCGGGCGCGTGCTCCGGAAATGGAATTGTGCTCGACATAAAGGACCCCGTACATCCGAAGCGTGTGGATGCGGTGAACGATCCGAACTACTCGTACTGGCACTCGGCTTCGTTCTCGAACGATGGGAGCAAAGTCGTGTTTACCGACGAGTGGGGCGGCGGCCTGGGGGCGCGGTGCCGTCCGAACGACCCGAACAAGTGGGGCGCGGATGCGATCTTTCGTCTGAAGGACGACAAGCTGAGCATGGCGAGCTATTACAAGCTGTCTGCTGCACAGGGCGACACTGAGAACTGCGTGGCGCACAACGGCTCGCTGATTCCGGTCCCCGGCCGCGATATCGAAGTGCAGGCCTGGTACCAAGGCGGCATCTCTGTTATGGACTTCACCGACGCAGCGAAACCATTCGAGATTGCCTACTTCGACCGTGGGCCGATTGATCCGAAGATGCTGGTGCTGGGTGGCGAGTGGTCGGCATATTGGTACAACGGCTGCATTTACGGTTCGGAGATTGCGCGCGGCCTGGACGTCTTTGAACTGACGCCGACCAAGTTCCTGACGCAGAACGAAATCGACGCGGCGAAAGCGGTTCGCGTGTCTGAGCTGAATGTGCAGAACCAGCAAAAAATCGAATGGCCTGCACAGTTAGTCGTCGCGAAGGCGTACGTCGACCAGTTGTCGCGGTCCCAGGCTTTGCCGGCAGACCAGATCGCAGCTCTGCAGAAGGCAATCCAAAGTGCAGAGAGTTCACACATGAACAAGGGTAAGCTGGCGAAGTTGACGCGCATGGCGCCGTCGCTGGAAAAGAGCGCTGCCACGGCGAAAAGTCCGGCTGACTCGGCACGGTTGCACGCTTTGGCAGATATCCTGAAGCATCCGTCAGCATAACCACAGCGCGAAACCGACGGTTTTCGGTTTAGCCCACGGAGCCAATGGATCCGCAGTCGGATCCCCTTGCGCCAGCGCATTCAGAGATGACCCATTACCGAAAAGTTTGAGTGATTGACAAGCGGCGAGTGTGGGCGGAAGATGGCGGGCGTTTGAAGTAAACGATTACTTTGGTGGATCAAGCGAGTGACGAGGGAGCGACTGATGATTACGCGGAGAAGATTTTTGGCGAATGGGGCCGTGGTGGCGACCGCCGCGGGAGTGAAGTTGCCGGTGTGGGCGACAGGGATAAACGTTGCGCGGTCCGCTGCCGTGGAACACGGACTCCTGCTGGGAGTGGATTACTACCCGGACCAGACGCCGGAGAGTTTATGGCCCGAAGACGCGAGATTGATTGCTGAGGCAGGATTGACAAATGTGCGTGTGGCGGAGTTTGCATGGTCGTTGATGGAGCCGTCGGAAGGCAAGTTTGATTTTGCGTGGCTGGCGAGGTCCGTGGAGATTTTGCACAAACATGGAATTGAAGTGATTTTGGGGACACCTTCCGCGGCGCCGCCGCCGTGGCTTTCGGAAAAGTATCCGGAAATTTTGCTGGTGAACAGCCAGGGAATGACGGTGCAGCCGGGAGGGCGGCGGTTTACGTGTCCGACGAACAAGGTGTACCGAAAATTGTCGCTGGCGATTGCGACGGAGATGGCGAAGACGTTTGCGGATACGCCGGGAGTGATCGGCTGGCAGATTGACAATGAGTTCACGCTGCAACAGTGGGGGCGTTGCTATTGCAAGTATTGCCGCGCAGGATT
>QHYO01000207.1:0-4470 GCA_003224135.1 Acidobacteriota bacterium
CACAGGACCAAAACTATTCCGTTGCGGCTCAGTATTTCCAGCCCGCTCCCGGACGCCATCGTCTCAATCCCACCGAAGAGCAGGATCTTGCCGCTCAACTTTTCGCGGTCATTAACCAAAAAATTTCCGCTTCTTCCCTGGATTCCCTCAGCGGCGAGCCCCAGGGCCGGCTCGACGATGGTCTTCCCCCCAACCAGGAGCGTCTCGCTGGCGTGCGCGATTCCACGGGAGCATTCGCCATCGAACTCTTGCGCATGGATGACGACCACGGCAACAAACTCTGGTACATCTCCCGCAAAACACTCGACACGATTCCCGAGAATTACGATTCGCTGCAATTCTCCGACATCGAACGCAAACTCCCTCCGTATCTGGCCAAAACCCGTTTCCTCTCCATGCCTCTGTGGCAATGGATCGCGATTCTTTTGGCCATTCCTCTGTCCCTTTTAGTCGGTTGGGCTGTCTCGCTGATTCCGCGACTGGCTATTCGCTATTACAGGGAAAAAATCGATCCCGCCGCGGTCCCGACTCACACGCTATTTCACATCGGCCCAGGCACTCTGCTCCTTACCGCTATCGTTCACTACGTTTTCGTGTTTTTCATCGGCGCGTCCATTGTTTATCGCCAGTACTACCGCCGCGCTATCTGGGTTTTTCTTGCATTCGCGCTTTACTGGATGGTAGCTCGCGTTACCAGCGAGGTCTCCGACCGCATCGGCCGCCGCCTGACCGCAAGTGGCCGCATGGCAGAGCGTTCAATGGTCTCGCTGGCGCGCCGCGTTCTCGAGGTCCTGATCTTCATCGTTGTCTTGTTGATTGTTCTCAGCGGGCTTGGAATGAACGTCACTGCAGCACTCGCCGGACTGGGTATTGGCGGCCTGGCCATCGGTCTCGGCGCGCAAAAAACGTTTGAAAATCTGCTCGGTGGTATTTCCGTTCTGACCGACAAAGCTTTGCAGATTGGCGATGCCTGCCGCATTGGCGATCAGCGCGGCATGGTCGAAGACATTGGCCTCCGCTCCATAAAACTCCGCACCGAAGACCGTACCGTGGTCACGATTCCCAACGGCGTAGTCGCCTCCGCCGTCGTCGAGAATTACCGCCAGCGCGACAAAATTCTTTTCCGCCAGATGGTCCGCCTGCGCTACGACCTTTCTCCGGATCATCTCCGCTACGTTCTCGAAGAGGCCCGCGCCGTTCTAAAACAGAACAGCCACGTCGAAACCGCAAGTTCACGAGTTCGTCTTCTTCGAATGGCTGAATACTCGATTGAAGTGGAAATCTACGCCTATATCCTGGTCCGCGATTACTCTGAATTTCTCGCGCTGCAGGAAGAGCTCATACTCTTGATCGTTGAGGCGATCGAAAAAACCGGCGCGGCAATTGCCCTTCCCACGCAAGGCCCGTTCGTCTTGCAGGATCCCTGGACCGATCCGGAAAAAACAAAAGCCGCCAGGGCCCGGATCGAAAAATCACGTGATGGCGGAAACTCTGGCGGCACCACACCCGCTTCCTGATTTCGCTCACTGTCCCGAGTCGAACGTGTTGCAAGCCGCGATCGACCCGCTGTCGAAACCGTTCTGAAACCATTGCATACGTTGCGCCGACGAACCATGCGTGAACGAATCCGGTGCGACGTGCCCGGTGGACATTTTCTGCAACCGGTCGTCACCCACTGCCGATGCAGCGCCCAGCGCGGATTGCACGTCGCCTTGCTCCAGCAGATTTCTCTGCTGCGTCGAATGTGCCCAAACTCCCGCCAGGCAGTCCGCCTGTAATTCCATCTTTACGGAGAGGGCGTTATCCGTTCGCGGATTGGCATGCTGCATCTGACGTACTCGGCTTTCGATCCCCGTGATCTTTTGCACGTGATGCCCAATCTCGTGCGCCAGCACGTATGCTTGCGCGAACTGCCCCGGGGCTCCGAACCGCTGGCTCAGCTCATCGTAAAATCCCAGATCGATGTAAACTTTCTCGTCCGCCGGACAGTAAAATGGGCCGGTGGCCGATTCCGCACCGCCGCACCCGGACTGCGTGTAATTGCGGAACAGCACCAGTTTGGCGTGCCGGTAAGGCCTTCCCGCCTGCTGTGGCAAAATCTGGTCCCATGTTTTTTGCGCGTCGTCCAGAACGAACGAAACAAATTGCACCAGCGGCTGTTCCTGATCTCGCGCCGAGTTCGGCTTGCTCATGGTGGTCGAACTTGGTTCCGCGCCGCCGTTTCCAAGTAACGCGAAAAAATTTTGTTTGAAGACGAGGCTCAGTACCAGCAGGATCAGCGCACCGCCAATTCCCAGATGCATTCCTCCAAATTGAAAACCTCCGCCTCCACCTTCATCACGGCGGTCTTCGACGTCCTGGCTCGTCCTACCGGGTGTCCATTTCATGGGCATCTCCTCGGGCGCGGTTTCCGCCGGATGGTAGCACTAAGCACTTTGATCTCGTGTGAATTGCCTATGGCAAGCCAAGGCCCTCAAGCCAGGCGAACCGGCTCGGCATCGATCAGCTGCAGAATACTCTCTCTCGCGGATTCCAGCGTGTGCTTTGTTAAATCAATCTCGTTAATCTTTCTCGCCAGCTCGTGTAGTCCCAGGTTTTCCCAAAGCCAGATCGAAAAATCATTGCTCTGCATTTCCGCTCTGCTCGCCGACGCGACAAAGTGCAGGTAGAAAGATTCGATGCTCATCGTCCGAACGCTTCTCCGGAACTCCTGCAAAGTTTGCGCCGTCAGCTCCAGCGGCACCAATCCAAGTTCCCGTCCCTCGCAGAAATAGAATGGTATCCGCGTCACCTGGTCCGCACATTCCGGGTACGCCGCGATGTATTCGCTGACCACGGTGCGCAGATCATTCCGCATTTCTTCGATCGACGAGTAATACCGCTCATCCAACGCCGCTAGTTGTTCCGATAATCCGCCGCACTCCGGCATCGCACGCACCCACTTTGCGAAACCGTTTGAAGCGTTGCCATTTACAAACTCTTTCCTGCCGGACATCTGAATCATATGGTAATAAATGGAATCGTCCGAGCACGTCTCCAAGCCGCGCAGAAGTTCGCGCACCGTATTCGCCTTCCGATCCCCTACTCTGACAACGCCTTCCACTGTAAAAAATTGAAACGGTTCGGCGGCTGCGTGCGCCCCGTTACTCATGGGCGAACCTCCTCAGGCTCACCAGGTGTTACGATGATGTCTTGGCGTTCCGGTGTGTCGATGCGAATTTCTGTCAAATCGGAAAGCAAATTGGCTGCCCATCGATAGACGTTGTGATCCTTGACCTTCGCCCGCATGCGGTGCATGCGTGTCGCTTGTTCTTCGTCGGGCATTTCAAGCGCACGTAAAATCGCCGCCGCCATTTGTTGCACGTCATACGGATTTACCAGCAACGCGTCGGTCAACTCCAGCGCGGCGCCCGCGAAGGTGCTCAGAATCAGCACGCCGTGTTCGTCGTCGCGTGAGGCCACAAATTCCTTGGCCACCAAATTCATTCCGTCATGAAGTGAAGTCACCATGCAGACTGATGCGGCTTTGTAAAATCTGGCAATCTCCTGGTGAGAATGGTGCTTCTTCAGCAGCACGATCGGTTTCCATTTCCCCGATTGCAGCCGGGCGTTTATTCGATCCGCTTCCGCCGTCACTTCATCCAGAAACTGCTGATACCTTGGAATGTCCGTGCGGCTGGGTGCACCGATCTGCACGAATGTAAATCGCCTCTGATATGCCGGATTCTCTTCTATGAACCGCTCGATCCCGCGGAAACGCTCGAGTATCCCCTTTGTGTAGTCCACGCGATCGACGCCCACACCCAGCAGCGATCCCTCGATTTCCAGTTCCTCGCATAGCTTTGCTCGTTCTTCGCCGGCACTGCGCCATACCCGCTTGGGTTTCCCGTTCGGAAAGGCCACGCTGATCGGGTATGGCCGCACACGTGTGACGTGCCCTTGCCTATTGACCGCAAAGCGATCCCATTCCGTCAGCGCCTCCACTGCACGGTCCACTGTCTCCAGAAAATTGTTGCAATGTGTCTGCGTGTGGAAGCCAACCAAGTCCGCGCCCAGCAGACCGTCCAAGACCTCGCGCTGCCACGGGCATATTCCAAACACTTCAGGGTTTGGCCAGGGAATGTGCCAGAAAATCGCGACCCTCGCGTCCGGCCTCGCGTCTTTCACCATCTTCGGCAGCAAAGCGAAATGGTAGTCCTGCGCCAGCACAATCGGGGTTTCCACTCCTTCCATTTCCTGCAGCACAGCGTCGGCAAATTTGCGGTTTGCCAGTTGGTATTGCCGCCAGTCTTCCGGACGAAACGTCGGCCTGGTGTGCGCGATGTGGCAGAGGGGCCACAGCCCTTCGTTTGAAAACCCTTCGTAGTAGCCTTCTACTTCTTCGTCCGTAAGCCATACGCGCCGCAGCGTATAGCTCGGCGAATCCGGTGGCACACGGAGCCGGCTAGATTGGTCCACGTTTTCTCGGTC
>QHYO01000207.1:4544-4953 GCA_003224135.1 Acidobacteriota bacterium
AAGAGAGGCTTTCCCTTTAGTTTGCTCTGCAGACTGATGCGCAATCGCTCAGCCGTCCACACCGAGGCATGCGTCTCGCGAAGTTGTGCTTCTTCCGCTGCCGCTGCTCTGGCCGCGCCTAAATCATGAGCCAGATGCGTCATTTCACGGTTTAGCTGATCGAAAATTTCGCCTTGCGGCAGTGCAGCGGGGAATTGCGTTTCGCCGGAGCGCATCGTGCGCAACCACTTGGCCATCCGCTTCAGCGGATCCATGAATGTCCAACGCACCAGCACCAGTGCCAGACCGCTGACCAGCAATGTTTCGAGTAACGCCGTCAGCAAAGCATCCCGCAACG
The DNA here is from genome assembly GCA_003224135.1 of Acidobacteriota bacterium. Taxonomy (GTDB): domain Bacteria; phylum Acidobacteriota; class Terriglobia; order Acidiferrales; family UBA7541; genus Acidiferrum. Next base: position 4,882 of record QHYO01000207.1, read on the forward strand.
TCAACAGCACCCGCGAATCGATAAAGCTGCTATCGAATACGACCACCAGCGCGCCGGCCGCTTTACCGTCAC
>QHYO01000205.1:0-2682 GCA_003224135.1 Acidobacteriota bacterium
ACGAAAAATTGCCGAGCATTTCAAAAAATGTGTGGTGCCGCTTGGTGAAGCCGACATTTTCAAGGTCATTGTGCTTGCCGCCGGCGCGCACGCATTTCTGTGCGCTGGTGGCGCGCGCGTAGTCGCGCTTTTCAAGACCCAAGAAAACGTCCTTGAACTGGTTCATTCCAGCGTTGGTGAACAGGAGCGTGGGATCGGCGTGCGGCACAAGCGAACTGCTGCGCACACGGCGATGGCCTTTGGATTCAAAGAACTGCAGGAACCGCTCACGGATTTCGTTCCCGCTCAGATATTTAGCGCTCATTCCGTCGCCGCCGCTTTCACCGCTGGGGTTTTTTGATTCCCAAACCCGACATTATTACAGAGCGAAGAGCCATGCGCCAAATCCCGCAGGTCGAGTTGCTTTCACATGATGGTTGACTTGTCGAAGAAAGAGAGAATTGACGTGGGTAGAATAGCCCTCGGGCACCTCTACGTTCGCTACTCGCCTCGAAGACTTCTTCTGGAATTCTGAGCGTTCGGCGAAGTAATTATCCCCTTCGCCGGAATCATGAAAAACCAAAATTCTTCGCGACAAAAGAGGAACTATAGTTCCTCTTGAACCTCGGCCACAGCTACTTCCTCTTGGGTTAGCCTCTTTAGTTCCTTGCGGATAAGGTCGGAAGGGAAGCCGGCGCGAAGCAGCGAGCCGTAGATCGACGCAATCTTACGATCGTCAATTTCGCGCCTGTACGATTTTAGTTTGCGCTCGATGCGCTGGCGGATCATTGCGGCGGGGTCGGTTTGGGCGGCGGATTCTTCGAGTGCGGAGTTGATGACGCGGTCGGGAACGCCGCGAGCGTGCAATTCACGCGCGATGCGGAATTTGCCCTGTTTCCGCGATTGCGTCCGGTTGCGTGTGAACTGCTGCGCATAGCGCTCGTCGTCGAGCTGCCCGTTTTCCTTAAGCCGCGCCATCACTACGCGGACGAGTAGTTCGTTGTCCGTGCGCCGTGCGAGCTTTTGTTTCATCTCGTGCACGGAATGCGCTCTCCGCATCAGCGCCCGCAATGCCACGTCGTACAGCTCTTCCTCGGTATCGAGTTTGCGCGACCTGGAGCGGGAGAACACGCAGCAGAGCATGAAGTAAGGAAGTAACGAAGTAAAGGGGCGGGAAATACGAGCCGGGAATGAGTCTTGTGCTGTTATTTGTGATCGCCCAGGAAAAGGTGAAATTCCACTAACTGTAGCTCCGTGTCGGCGACCGTTCCATGGTGGTGGTAGGCATATTTTGTGACGCCAACTCCAGGAACGAATGCGAATTGTACGTTATCCGGATTGGTCCAATATTCAAGCACGAACTCGTCGTGGTCGCCTTGCTCGACTCCGACGACGCCAGACGACCACTTCCTGCGGAAAGACGAAACGACCCAGCAATAGAAATGATCTGGGCGCGCCATACCGTCCGCGTCGCAATATTTCTGACCTTGGGTCAGTGGCCACACCAGGATTAGATCGTCGTCGTTTAAAAGTCCGTCAAGACCATCGGAAGGCTGTTCGAGACGTTCGAGCGCCTCCCGAGTGCGTTCTCCGGAGATGAAATAGAATTTGCTACCAGATTCGACGAGCAGCGAGTCAGAGGGTTCCGGGTGACCGTCCGACCAATTTAAGTCGGAGGGAAATCCGCTGATGACTGCGGCGGAAATGTTGCCGTGCTGAAGGAAACGCCGAATCTCCATCCGCCACGTCAGCTTGGTTTCATTGGCCCGGTTTGTGTCGCTCGTCCAGCGCACTGTGCCGTGGTAGGTCCAATAGGTTCCCGGTGTCATCGGAAACGGATGCTCAGCCGTAGGGCCGGCAGAAAATGCGACGATGCCGAAGCCGAGAAACAGCAGAGCGATGCAGTAATATCGAACGAAAAACCGATCCATGGAGAAATCTCGCGATCTTGTTTATTCGGACGCGGGTTTGGCGCCCGGGAGGCGGCTTTTCAGAAGCTTAATTTGGCCGTTGTGATTGGCTTCGTGTTCAGTGACGTGGAACCACTTGCAGTAATTGTTGGTGGGACCCCAGCCCCATGTTTTGTCGACCGCCATGAGCCATGCGTCATCGCGTTTCCGAAATTCCGCCAGAGTGCTTTCGCGGGTTTCGCGCAGGATATTCAGGTAGTAGTCCAGATTATTGCCTTTGATTCCTTTGCGCGCTGGCTCGCCTAACTCCATGGGCATGCCCCACTTTTCCTTGAACGATTCCGGAATCTTATCCTCCGAAAGGCCTTGAAGAGTGTTGAGCTGATAGAACTTTTCCACGGCGGCCAGATGCAGAAGCAGAGCACCGATGGCGTTGGCTTTGTTGTCGAGCAGAAAATCCAAATCCGCTTGCGACATTCCTTTCACCGAGTGAAGAACCTGATCGCGCATGAACGCCATTTCCGAAACCAGCGTGCCGATTTGCGGAGCGTAGCCCTGCTTGGGACCGACGATGGTGAGCCCGGAATCGTCCGCGGCTCCATACGAAACCGGGAGAGCCAGCGTGGAAACGGTGGCGGTAAAAGCCGCGCCGGCGAATAGAAAGGTTCTACGAGAAGGGGCGCAGTCGGAAGGGAACATGGCGTTCTCCGTCATCGAAAGGATGCGGTGATGAGGTGTGGAGCATACTGCAGCGAGCGTAGTCAGGCAAGGCGAGCAAGTGCGAGCAAGTGCA
>QHYO01000205.1:2813-3376 GCA_003224135.1 Acidobacteriota bacterium
GCGAATAGAAAGGTTCTACGAGAAGGGGCGCAGTCGGAAGGGAACATGGCGTTCTCCGTCATCGAAAGGATGCGGTGATGAGGTGTGGAGCATACTGCAGCGAGCGTAGTCAGGCAAGGCGAGCAAGTGCGAGCAAGTGCAGCATCCAGTGCGGAAGGCTGGTGCGGTGCGAAAGTTCATTGATAGGTGCAACCTCGAAGAGTAGATTGGGCTCCAGACGGAGTGTTGGCCGGTATGGATCCAGGTGCGTTCCCCGAAGAACGAATTCGGGAGATGGTGTCTCGTGTGGCAGCTTACCTGCGAGAAGAAAGGGAAGTCTACGTTCGCCACAGTGAGGCTCTGTCGGATGATTTGAGAGCGGGGATTCAAGGATATTTTCCGGATGAGTTGTTAGGTCGTCTGAAGACCATCATTTTGAAGGGAGCGCGAATACCGCCACCGCCATTTTACGCTGAAGCACGCGCGATGAGCGCAGGCAGGTTTCCGGACTTTGTGCACATTGCGTCGGTGACCTACATCGACGTAATCGTGTTTCACGACCAGATCGAGCCGCGCCCGCTGTT